>JAEORG010000428.1 GCA_016841005.1 Candidatus Thorarchaeota archaeon
TGGTGTATGTTATGTCAAGATCTCTCTTCGTCTATTCAGGCTTAATTGGCCCAATCATTTATGCAATAGTTCTGTTTTCACTTGGAATACTAGAACCAGGTTATGATCCAATCAGCCGATCAATGAGTGAACTGGGGGCTGTAGATGCTCAAAATGCCTTCATTATGAACACACTTGGGTTCCCTCTGTTGGGTCTGTTTTTCATTCTCTTTTCAGTAGGAGTCTATCAGAACTTCTCGCTTCGTAGAGTGGCAAGGATTGGTCCCCTCATGATTGCTAGTTCTGGTGTATTTCTTCTTCTTACTGGGGTTTTCCAGTGCGATTCTGGATGCATTGATGTGACTCTCAATGGCACGTTGCATAGTCTTTTCGCGACCTTAGCAGCTATTGTGATGATGCCAGTTCCTCTAACAATAATCCCGCACATTTATTCTGATGAGTCTTGGCGGCACTACATCTGGTTCAGTTGGATAATAGTGATACTAGCTGGTCTTGTTTCCCTTCTCTATATGTTCCCTGAATTTGCGTCTTGGAATGGTCTCCTGCAACGTCTGGCGATGGCTGGACCACTCGTCTGGATAGAAGTTACAGCATTCAAAATATATCAACATTCTAAGCAACTCTAGTTGGACACTGAAAAATGAAAGGGGTATCTCAATAATGACAGGAAGAGAGAGTTACCCGATGACCCGATCCTGCCATACAATCCTGTTGCTTCTGAATATTTGAAAAGCATTGCAATCACCTATTTCCTGCGTTGAGCACTATCCTTAATTCAATAAATAACTCTGACTCCAGTTACTGACTCCATCTTCATGTATTCTAAAAAAGGGCAATTGAAATCGACACATAGATGGTACAAATCGCTCAGGGTGAGGACTATATTGAGAAGTAGATTCACAAGAGTTCTTTGCTTTCTAGTTTTTGCTATGATTCTAAACTCACTACTAAGCTGTTGCGTGCCTGTAGCTAGCGCGAATCAAATTGTGCTAACAAAAATCGCACAGATTGAAACTGGTGATGCCTACGATGTATGGGTAGATACCAGCAGTAACATCACCTATGTTACATGTGGCTATTCTGGGGTAAAGGCCTTTGATGTCAGCGATCCAGGTAATCCATTTGAGATAGCAAATGTATCTTCTTCTTTGGACTACTATGCACATCAGTTTGTAATGCGGAATAATCTGATGTTCTTAGGTGATGGTCATGGTGGACTCAAGATAATCGACTTCGAGAACATCTCCAACCCTATTGTTTTGAGTCAGTATACTGGTGATTATGCGTGGGATGTAGAAGTGAGAGGAGATATAGCTTTTATTGCCAATGGTTTCCAAGGTGTAGGTGATAGATTGACGATAGTCAATGTTTCAGATCCCACTTCACCTGAACTGCTAGGAAGTCACACTACAGCTGGAGATGCAACAGATATTGAAATTGTGGAAAATCTAGCATTTGTGACAACAAGTTACGCAGGATTCACTGTTTTTGATGTTAGTAACCACACAAATCCAATACAGCTAACACAATATGTAGGACCGTCAACTAGTGATACTGATTTGGGCGATCTTGAAATCATTGGAGAGTTAGCTTTTCTAAGTTATTGGGGTAAGAGCTTTAAGATATTGAATATCAGCAATCTATCAAATATCGAAATCATAGCTGAATACAATGAAACTTTGAACTCTTTTTCTGTTCACATTGACACTGAACGCAATCTTGCCTTTCTTTGTGATCTCGAATTGGGACTATTGCTTCTAGATATTCAAAATCCAGCTCAGATTACCGAAGTGACCCGCTACTTTGATGGCGGCAAACCTAACCGGATTGAAGTAGTTGGTAATCTAGTCTATATGACAGATCAAGAGAATGGGTTTGTCATTCTGGAAATTGGAGAGAGTGGGGGGCTATCCATAGGCTTAGAACCACTCTTGCTCATTGGGGGATTAGCAGCCATTGTTATCATATACTGGTGGTTGAAAAAGGTAAGAACACCTAGTTAGAGTGGTAAATCCAGAAAACATTTGGAGTATCATGGAATTCACCAGTGCCTATGGAATTGGCCAAATAATTGATTTATTCAGCCTAGCCATTAAGTAGCACATGAGGAATAATTTAGGTAGCTTTCAAGAAGGAGCATAATAACAATTCTTGGGAGAAACTAATTTTCCCTCTTTTTGAAGTAGTTTGATTAATTTGGAAACCTCTGTTTTCTCAATACCTGTTATTTCTGCGACCTCACCAGCTTTCAAAGGTTTGGAGGCAGTCTTGAATGCTTTGAACACAGTCTCTTTGCTATCTGGCATTTGATTATTCACTGAGAATCGCAACGTAATCTTGCTTTTAAAAAAGTCTGTATGTATTTCTCATTAGACTAGATTGATTTTTCCAATGAAAGTGTCTAATATTAAAATGAGAGTGTGGCCTAACAATGTTGGATGCTAATATCTCGTTGTGACAGATTATTGCCTAGTAGTACTAATGCCTCCTAATCTCCTGCATCCTCAAATTATAAGCGAATATTTTTTCGGAATCAGGTACAAATTGGTTTGACTCAATTTCTAGAGCTCTTTCTACATGTTCCGCAGCCAATTCTATATGCTGTGCTTTTAGATATCTAGTTCCAACATAATAATGAGCGTAGGATGATTCAGGATATTCTTGTACGTAGGTTTTTGCAACCTCCAAGGCTTGTGATTCCTTTCCCTGTCGATACATACTGCTTGCAACCTCGGAGTAAGTTGATTCCGGAATGATGACTTCGTAACCGTATTTCTTTGAAAGATTCTCATAAAATGAATTTACAGCATCTAGTCCCTTGTCAATGATTTCTTGTGAAATTATGTAGTCAGAATAAAGCACTCTTATGCCCTCGTATAATGCTTTGTAAGGACCAAAAGTGTGATTCTCAAGAGGAAGCTCTAAAGCTCTGAATTTAGAACTCTTCTTCGAATGACTTGTTAAAAGCGGAATAAAACCATCTCTAACGCTTCGTCCCATATCTCCTCCTTCTTCAGATCCAATGGTTACAATCAGTGGTTTATCAGGTACTTTTCCTTGGTCCAGTAGAGATTTGGTTCGCTCTACATAGAGGTCTTCGTCCCACCAAAGACTTGGACTAATGGCTAGATAGGCAGAGAAGAGATTAGAGTGATACAAGAAGCTATGAATGGTTAGCAATCCTCCTAGCGACCAACCAGCCAAAATCCTAAACGGATGTGTTCGGTATTTTTCTTCCACGAGAGGAATGAGCTCCATTTTCAGAAACTCGAGGAATTTCTCGGCTTTGCCACTTGTTGGAAATTCAAGAACCTCTCGCTGCTTGGGAGCAAAAGTTGGTGTATAGTCTCGATTTCGATCCACATTAA
>JAEORG010000429.1 GCA_016841005.1 Candidatus Thorarchaeota archaeon
CTTACAGCCAGCGGGATACCTGTCATAGTCCCTGCTGGAAATCTCCAAGGTGGTATGCGACATGCACACAGACTTGGCATCAACAATGTTGTTCTCTCGACCGATTTTAGAGTACCTACCGGACTTGGAGCCACAGAGATTTACATTACTATCCTCTGTGACAAACTTGTCGATAATATTCAATTGAATATCACTGAACCTATACCAACTGGAACTGCAGTCCACCAGATGAATTTTGGGAGTGGATACAATATGTGGTTGAATACCTATACCAGCAATGTCACCATAGCCGCATTTGTTGCTAACTCCACACGGGGTGGAAACTACATGATAGCCATCGATATTTCAGGCACTATCAAGGACACCTCATATTGGTCGGTGGATATTATAAGCCCATATAGCGCAGGATACAACTTCTATATTGCAGATGATGCCAGCGCTTGGAGCGGAGGCTCGGAGTGGAGAGGTACCCATGGTGTCACAGACCAATTTCTCATTACTTGGCCTTCTACCGCGGATACGGCCATATCTGTAGCATCATACATGTCACGTAATTTCTGGTCACCGGGCTATGGAATGTTGGCACCATACTCATCTATTGGACCTCGCGTCGATAATAACCCGAAGATGTCAGTTGCAGCTCCTGGAGGCTGGGATATTGTATCGCCTTGGTCGAATGATTCAACATGGGCAAATTGGATGACCGGAGTTGGTGGTTTACCATTATATCCAATGTTTGGAGGATATCAACTCTTTAGTGGAACCTCAGCCGCAGGTCCACATGTAGCAGGAGCAGTCGCGTTACTCTTGCAGTTCAATCCGGAATGTGGTCCAATTGTCAAAGATCTCATTGAAGCCACAGCATATACAGACACTTACACACCTGCAATTAGTCCTCCGCCCTCGCCAGCTCACCCTGCATGGGGTTATGGAAAACTGAATGTGTCGAAAGCTGTAGAAGAAGCGATGAAACTACCTATAATTTGGAATACACAGCAGAGCCCTTCAGCTCCACAGTATTATCAAACTGTCACAGTTACAGCGAATATTTCAAACGCAGACTTTGTATCATTTGAATGGACCTTTGATTATTGGAACAATATTACAACTACCAATATGACACTATCAGGTGGTCTGTATACTACAACAATTCCAGCTCATGCATATTGGGTATCCATTGACTACAGGATCATGCCAATCAACACATCAGCAATTGGAGGACCACTTACCAGAGGCGACTATCAGATTGCAGACACCGTAGCACCTGTAATCAATTCATTCACTCATAATGCCACAGCACAGGTAGTTGACCCTTCATTCATAGAGATTGTCGTTGATGCTAGTGAACCTACCAATGCATCAGGAGTGGCACTTGCGACCATTGAATTCAGCTCTGACAACTTCGTGACAATCAATACTGCATCAATGACCTATAATGGAAGCCATTGGGTAGGATATATTCCACCCAATCCACCGCCAATGCAGGTTAAATTCCGAGTGAGAGTCTACGATTTAGCTGGAAATACAGCAGTCAGTTCTGATTTCACCTACGATTCGGTCTTTCCGACCACTACTACGACAACAACTATAACTTCCACATCAACTACTACAACCGGAACAAGTACTACAGATACCACAACATCTACAGGAACAACAACAGGTTCGACGAGTGGAATAGTTGATTTTATTCAAGAGAACCTGTACTTGATAATAGCAGTGGGAGTGGTTCTAGCACTAGTACTGTTGGTAATAATATGTAGAAGAAGATGACCCAGTCTTCCATCCAATCTACAAACAATATGCAAGGGTCACTGTGACATGCGGTTGCAGCGACCCTTTCACTCAATCTATTCAATGAACAGGGAGACACGCCCAGGTAGTGCAAATCTAGCTTTATTTTGAGGATCATGTTCTGGTTTAGTTGAATTCTGAATCAGTACCTGTAATCCAATCTCCTTAGCTATGTAATCTGCTGCACCATTTAGTGTGTTCATCTCATCTTTGAAGGATTTGGAATGACTCCATAGACCATTCTCCTTTGCAATCCTGTCAACCAGAGATTTTACTTGCGTTCCATGCTTGCGGAACTCAGGATTAGCCATCAGGTGCTTCATGATAGTACCAACTATCATTGGTATCTCTGCATCCCGAATGCTGCTCATTGCATTAAACATCCATTGTGGAGCAACATATACATGAACCTTTGATGCCTTCTTGCCTTTCAATAGCTTGACAATCTCTCGAATATCCTGAATTGTTGAATCTACAACCTGATGAGCTTTCTCAACATCAGCATCGATTAACGACTTGTCAGGTTTTGGCCACTCCGCTAACGAGACATAGCCTTCCCGCTTCATTTTAGACCATAATTCTTCAGATGTGTGAGGAATCATTGGAGTCATCAATCGTACCCAGATGTCACAGATATACGCCATCGTACCTTCACGCTCAGCCTTTGGCACTTCAGTGCGTCTGAGGTATTGATTGATTGTTCGATTCATCTCTGATGTTGCTAAAATTGCATAGTCTCGAATTCTGAAATCTTCAATATGTTCTGTGGCTTCTTTCACAATCGTGTTCACTCTGGACTGAACCCAACGGGTAATCATAGTTGGTTTATCCTTCTTCTTGAACACTACCGGTTCGTTCTTCCCATATTTAAGAACAATATCCGAGAATTGGTTTATTCGATTCCTAATTGTTGGTACGTCTTTTTCTCGCCATTCCATAAGACTTCCGGGTTCTGCTCCTGAAATCGCATATAGACGATATACATCCGCCCCATATTTCTTAGGAATCTCGACCAAAGGAATAACAATACCCTTACTCTTGGACATCTTCCCACCTTCCATATTCAGATGCTCATTAATGCTGATTTCCTGAAGCCAGTATTTTTCTGGAAATATCGCTACATGATGAAAGATAGCAAAGCTCAGGTGGTTTGAGATGTGCGATGGTGCGGTGTGTCTTTGATCGTTTGGATACCAATACATGAACTCATCTCGCATTGTCTTTAGTAAGGCTGCATCAATTCCACTCTTTTTCGATACCCTCGCTGGAGTTCCTTTTCCTAGGAATACATAGTCAAAGAATTCTGAAACCAACTGGTCTGGCTTGATTTTGTTATCAGTGATGTAGTGAGAAATTGTGTAGTAGGCCATGTAAATTGTGGAATCAGATAGGGACTCGATAATCCAATCTGGGTCGAATGGTAATCGAGTGCCAATGCCACGCTTTCTCGCACAGGGTCTCTTATCCAACCAATTAAAGGTGGCTTCGAACAGATTCCGGAATGTTTCAGGAACAATAGACATGTTGTTCAGAGCTTTCCAAGCTTTATCCTTCCATCCAGGACTCATATAATCTAAGAACCACTGTCCAGCAAAAACACCAACTTCAACATTTGCTCCACATTTACATACAATTGGACGTTGATCAGGTTCGTAGAATACGTCAGCTACATTCATCCCTTTCATCCAGGCAACAACATCTTCCTTCACATCCTTAATCATGCGACCAGAAAACTGCATACAATTGTCCTTCATCACTCCTTCGTAGAATTCAGCTTTGTAGATTTCCTGAGTAGCATCTTCTAGTAGCTCTTCATCATGTTGCGATTTGATATCTCTACGCTCAACTGCTTCAACTCCAGGATGGTCGCCATATCCCTCAATCTGAATCATACCAATAATCTCGATGTTTCTGACATCATCTGCAGAGATACCATATTTTTCCAGACCTTCAGGATGTTCCCATAGGTCGCGTAAGGCAATATAATCGAAGGGAGCGTGCCCGGGAACAGAGTAAACAACTCCTGTGGCATTGTTAACATCCACAAACTCAGCTGGTAAGATTGGAATTTCATGACCATCATGAATTGCTTGGAATGTTTTCCCTATAATCTTCGAACCAGGAAATTCTTCAATAATATCAACTTCCTTAGCTTGTAATTCTAGCTTTGCAGCAGCGGCTTTCGAAACTATCCACTTCTCACCATCAACTAATGCCTTGACGTATTTTTTAGTTGGATGGATCCACATATTCGTTACACCGAAGATGGTTTCAGGGCGCAAAGTTGCTGCAACTAGATATCCATCCTCGAATTTCCATTTGATTGCGGTGAACTCCTTAATCTTCGCGTATTCTCCCTTTAACAGGTCGTCTTCTCCCACAGGATTTTTGTCATTTGGACAATATAGTAATGGATAGTTACCTTGTTTGATGTATCCTAATTCCATAAATTTGTAATACTGCCACTCAATGAATTTGTTGTAAGTCTTATCACCTGTCGTGAACTTTCTACGCCAGTCAATACTATACTCCAAAGCATCAAAATCTTGTGAGATGACTTTTGCGAAGAAAGATGCGGTCACCCATGGATCCGTAAATTTTGCTAGCTGCTTATTCACTTCATCTTCAGTATCAAAATACAGTCGGAGGTCTCGCTTGTATTGTTCAATTGCTGACTTATCGCCTCTCTTGATTCTCTCGACCATTCCTTGTATAGGAGTCCCAGTCATGTGTGATGCCATTGGGAATAACACATTGTATCCCTGCATCCTCCTAAATCGAGCAATTAAGTCGCCTAGTGTATAGGTCCGTCCATGACCAATGTGTAATGCCCCATTGGTGTATGGGTATGGAACCGTTAGGAAGAATTTCTTTCGTTTGAGATCAGGATCTGCCGCAAAGACCTTGTCCTTCTTCCATCTCTTCTGCCATTTCTTTTCGTACTTTGTAATTTCACTCATTTTGAAATGACCTCCACTGTATTGATAATCACGAACGAGCCAGGCATGCGCTCCGCTATAAAGGGCTCGCAAAAGCAGTTGTTAATAATCGAGAACGCAATCCATCCTTGGCTCACTAAGATTCTGCATAATCTTTCCGCCTTATTAGAGCTATGGTCAACTCAGCTCAACCAAAGAAACGAATTAGGTGGATATTAATCTCAAAATTTTTGAAAAGTCGATACATTGATTTTGAAGTGTTTTCGTTGGTCTTACTGGAATACAACTGATCAAAGTTGTCGAACAGTAGATTCAATAAGGTATTTGCTATAGTTAATTATACAAGGAGAGACAGAAACTGCCCAGTCAATATAGGATAAAGACCTTGCATCCTGAGGGTAAAGCAGGCGTCAATATTGAGAGAGAAAAATACGACCTCCTTCGCTGCACTATCCTAGAAGTTCTCGACAGTGCAAATCAAATATCCTTCGAAGACCTAGGAAATGAGATCAAACAGAGAATAGGTAAGGATTTCAAAGGGTCAGTCAGCTGGTATTACACTAATGTGAAACTGGATTTAGAAGCCCGAGGAGAAATTGAGAGAATTCCCGGAAGTAAACCTCAAATGTTACGTCTCAAAACATCAGGTACAGATTCTACAAGATATGAACACTATTTTCATTCGTAGAGGTTTCACATTTGGATCACGACTGGATGCTAAATGATTCCGGAGAGTTCATTGATATTCATAGAGAATTGATGCCATTTAACGAAGTACTCGAGTTCTTCATACGAATTGAAAGAGAGTTTGATGTGATACAATATTGTAATGGTTCAAATGCAGGAGGGCGTTGGATCTATCAGATTTACAACACGGAATTTATTCACCAGATTTCTGATATTATAACAAGAACTGTAATCTCCATGATCGATCAGGGTCCAATCCTTGAAGTAATGAGTGGAGATGGAAAGTTCAGTGAATTTCTGCGTCCAATTATTAAACACCCAATCTATACCACAGACTCAAAGACAAGTCGTGATAATATCGAATATCCAAAGTGGGTAGAAGAACTCGATGCCTTGGATGCAATTGGTCGTTACTCTCCCAGCATCATTTTGATGTCCTGGGAACCTTTCTATTCTGATACTGGAATCCGAATTACTGAAACTGGAATACCAACTCTCTGGATAGGCGACCCATCTAGATCTTCTGTAGGAACTGGGCTTTGTGATAAGTACCATACCAAAATTCCATCAGATGTAACACTTGGTAGAAATGATTCATTCTCAGAGAGAATTCACAAGACCGAGATACGACTGTACAATTACACGCCCTTAAACTGACGACTTTACTAGAATTCTATCTCCGCTCCGTGTTACACCTTTTCATATTCTATCTATTGACATATTATACTAATAGCAGAAAGAAGGATTGGACATGGTAAAACCCACAATAGATGCAGTAGATGTTGACCCTAAAACTGGCACAACTTTGGGATTCTATCATTTTGGAGAAGACAGACCAAATATATTGATTCTCTCCGCGGCAGAAGGTCACTCTGCCGGATGTGTCTACACAAGTTATCTCATGATGAAATTCCTAGAAGAGCTGGAGCGTATAGATGGATCAGTGACTATTCTTCCTGTTTCCAATCCTCTGGCGTTCCGTTTGGGAGCGAGAGTTTCTCCATTAGATTCTCAAGCACTAGATTCGGTCTTTCCAGGAAGTGAGTTTGGATCTGTTACAGAACGGTTAGCTTGGGAGATCTGGAGACGAACATCACAAGCAGATTTTGTTATCCAATTGCGTTCAAATCCCCAATCGTGTTTAAGCAATGTAGTCGGACTCCATAGAGAATACATACATGTTCGAAATCTTGCGTCCCAGCTTGGATTACCATTTGTCATTCAGGGGAGTGGAACAAGAGGGTCACTAATTACAGAAGCTGCAATTGATGGAATACCTGCTGTTTCCATAGAACTGAGAGGATATCATGATCATGTAGAAGCACAGGCAGCTGTAGAGGTACGAGAAGCTATCTTGAATTTCATGAGAATCAAAGACATGATACCGGGTGAGAATATAGAAACATCTAGTGTATTTACAGGACGCGCTCTTAATGTGAACACTAACGCGGAAGGTTTCTTCATTCCTAGTGTAACACTTGGTGATTCGATTCCTGCTGAATCATCAATCGGTACCGTAGAAGGAGTGGGCAATGTGGTTAGTTCATTTGGAGGAACAATCATTTCACTTAGTAGAATGAACTATGTTTTTGAAGGTGACAAGATTGCAACTATTGCATCACCTCTATTAGACCAGAGAGGCCCAATCGAAGAAGACGATGACCAAACACGGAAACGGAAATGGTAAAAATGTGTAGTGATTGTGATTGCCATTCACATTTGCTGAGGACTAATGTAGGGGATGAAACACTCCGAGATACAGGTCAATTACTTCTCATAGGAAGTTGTATGAAGAAGCGGTATCCTGACATTGTTGAGAAAATCAGAGTGATTGATGGTGAGAAAGCGCTTCTACATGTATGCCTGGAAGAAACTCATATGAACCATGCAGGATACAAAATCGCCTCAATGGTGAGATATGCAAATCTATCTTCACTAACTGCACTAACGATAGATGGTAGCCCACATTGCGTCCAATTGCATTATCTCATTGATGATATCAAAAGGCACTTCATCCCAGAAGTAGAAACACACCATTTTGTTGTAGAAAAGGGAGAAATCATGGAGATCAGTCCCTCTGCAATTAAGCATTCAAGACATCTCTCTAAGATTGAGAAGATAATTAGTTGAGATGGGGACTACAAGTCTTCAAGGAAAGCATTGAACAGGTTTTGTACTTCGAACTCATTATCAGTAACTTGTTGAGGCTCGTTCCTCAATCGCCATTTGGTAATGATTTTGATAATGAATATTCCAGACGAAAACTCCACCATTAGTAATCCAATCCAGAAAAAACTTGCAGAAAGCGGGTTGCTTAGGAATGAAGTAAGAGAATTCGAAGGTTCTATTGGTAAATTCACATGATAGCCTGTTGAAGGAGTCGCAGCAAGAACTGTTGGAATTGCAAAATATGCAAGAGTTCCTGCAATGATGCCTACGATAAGGACTAGACCGAATTTCTTCATCCTGACCACAGATGAAGTCTATATCCAGTTAACTAAAGAGTATCCTCGTGTACATGGGTGCACATGAAAAGCCAAATATCATGTATGCTGCTTAAACTCTAATGTGTGGAAGAAGAAACCCTGCTTGTTTCATATAATTAAGATATTCTTCTCCGTAGTGAATTATCAATTTTCTTTCTTCAAGGTAAGCACCAATCAAGGTATATCCAATGAGACCAAGAGCAAATGTAACAACCTGAGGAAACGGATAGATGAGTGCTAATGCAATCAATAGAAGAATTGTTGCAAGATAGAGTGGGTGGCGAATACGAGAATAAACACCATCGGTTACCAATTCGGGTAATCGATCTGTTCTCATATCAGCAACTGTACTCACTGATATAACAGCAGATGCACGTTGAGCTGTAATAGCACCGAGACCCGCAAATAGGATGCCTCCGATGAATAACGGGAGAATTATTTCATTTGGACGAAGTATGAAATACAACCAATCCCAGAACCACATTGAGAGGAATGCAACTGTAATTGTTGAGATGCTTGTAAGAGTGAATAACCGACCATACCCCTCTTTCCCCCATCGATCAATGATTCTCCCCTTTATTGAAAGTGAAGATATACCACTGTGTTGTAGTCCGAAGAGTGAAACTCCAGCAAGAATCGCAATATACTCTAACATTTTACCACCTTGTGCTAATAGGGATAACTTCCAAACTCTTATAAGATGAACTATTGTTAACATAAATATAGTTAATTTATTTTGTTGAAGTGTAGGAAAAATGGCGAAAGAAATACCGACCAATCCTTTTACTCCCATGGAGATGTGGAGTGAAACGGTTGTAACCGTGAAAGACGGCGATTCAAAGAAGAATGTTGATGCTAAGAAATTCCAGGTTCGATACGTAGTTGGTGAGGGCTCAGCAAGGCGATATGTCGATCATGGAAGTGGAATGCACGAAATGAGCGACAAGACAATCTACTTCGCACCTTCTGTACATAAAATGATGGAAGAACCATTCCATTATGATGGCAGCCAAGTTGAGAGTATTGTAGGGGAAAGTCAGACCGAGAAGACAAAAGAACTCAGCCGACAAGACTTTTGCGAAGAGCATGAGATTGTTGAAGTTTCATTCATGAGCCCAGGCGTAGAATGCTGTGCAATGACTAAGGAAGAAGCGGATAAACATGGAGTTCCGCTCCAGTTTCAAGCAGGGTATCTTCTAGGTAAAAGTGATGGAATGATAAAGGTCGCTTTGACAAAGACCGAGCTAGAAACAGGCAGCTCATACTACGAGAACATACATGTGATTCCAGAAGCTGTAGTGCAAAGCATTCAGTGCCTTGAATAAGAAATAAACAATATACAAGGTGGGCGCTATGATTCATCTCCCTGTTCCAACTGCCCCTACACGGTTGGACTTCCTTTCGTTGGCGGCGCCCACCTCCCTTATTTTCTGTAGTGGTCATAGAAACCTGCAAAACCACCAATAACCAGAGTCAGACAAAAAATGAAGAAGGCTAATATTGTGTCTTCAATAATTGCTATTGCGAGGATAGCGAATAGAGAAACTTTCACCATTCCGTCTCCGATTGCATTAAGATAGTTCTTTTTTCCCATTCTCGACACCTAGATTGTTTCTTTTC
Organism: Candidatus Thorarchaeota archaeon; assembly: GCA_016841005.1. The sequence goes on from JAEORG010000429.1 coordinate 9,524, forward strand.
ATGTCACTCTTGTGAAGATTATAAGAAGAAAGACTAATGCAAGAGGGTGTACTACTTTGTACACCTATCCAAGTGTTAAGAATCAATCTTCGTAATATTAGTCAGATAAACTTTAGACCAAAACAAAGAATTATATATTGAAAAAATAGCGCTTGCGGACACGTTTCCCCTCAAAATGCCTTCCGGCGGCCAGACATCAAGAGGGAGAATCCTAGGTGATCAATACATGGCGAAACCAGTCCGTGCGCTAAATGACCAACAAGGCGCTTTTGTTTGCTCCTCTTGCGGAGGCACCGAATTCTACGAAGACAAAACGCGCGGAGAAAGTATCTGCATTTCATGCGGATGTGTTCTTTCTGATCGAATTGTTGATAATGGACCTGAATGGAGAGCGTTCACTGCTGAAGAGAGAAACTCAAGAGCTCGAACAGGTTCACCGATGACTCTTACAATGGCAGACAAGGGATTAGCTACAACAATCGGTTGGAGTGATAAAGATGCGAATGGGAGATCAATTGCTGCAAGTAACCGTGCAGCAATCTACCGAATGCGAAAGTGGCAAATCAGAACTCTTGTTCACAGCTCTCAGCACAGAAACCTAAGCATTGCTATGAGCGAGATGGATAGACTTTGTTCACAGCTTGGCGTACCAAATGAAACCAAGGAAACTGCAGCCCTCATATATCGTAAGGCACTTGGAAAAAGACTGGTACGAGGTAGGAGTATAGAGGGAATGGTTGCAGCATCCATCTACCTCTCCTGCAGAATTCATAAGATTCCCAGACAGCTAGATGAAATTGTCACTGAAGCAAAAGTAAATCGTAAGGAACTTGGACAATGCGTTAGATTAGTACTACGTAATGTAGCAATCAAAGTTCCAATCCCATCAGCCAACGATCTTATGCCAAGAATCTCAGCAGATCTATGTTTGGATGGCAGAACTGTTCAATGTGCCATGCAGATTATTAACAATGCCAGAGACCGCGGTATAACAGCTGGAAAGGATCCCGGTGGACTTGCAGCTGCAGCATTGTATATTGCAGGAATTATAGAAAATGACAGACGTACACAGCGAGAGATTGCTGAAGCTGCCAACGTCACTGAAGTTACTGTAAGAAATCGTTACAAAGACCTTGCAACGAGTCTACAGATTACAATTAGACCATAGTGGGATATTTTTCCCACTTGGCTCCTCTCTTTCTTATTGCTTTGAATCACTCTTATAGCCTGAGTTGTACATGAGAATACTATCATGACTCCTTACCTTATCGTGCTCTGCGGAATTCCAGCGAGTGGAAAGTCAACATTGGCAAGAGAACTAAGGAAACATCTTGCTTTATCGGGTGAATGGAAGATTGTGAGCACAGATTGTTGGAGAGATGCTGAATATTATTCAGACTTTATCCCCGAGAAAGAACATAGAGTGCGAGAAATGGCATTGTCAAAAACAAGTAGATATGTTTCTGAGGGTTTATCCATTATACACGATGATACTAACTATTACGCCAGTATGCGACACGAACTTTTTAGCTTAGCACTAGAAAATGAATATGCTTTTGGAATCATCCATATTACTCTAGCCTTGAAGACTGCGCTTGGATGGAACAAAGCACGAAATAATCCTCTGCCTGAAGATGTACTCACAAAGATCCATGACCGTTTTGATATTCCAGGATCTCGATATGCATGGGATCGACCTCTTCTCCAAGTAGATTTGTCCAAGAGAAGCGTTGAGAAGATTGTTTTGGCGATTGAGAAAGAGTTGAAGAGTCTTATGCCGCTCAAGCGTAGTGGGAAAACGAAACCAAGTATGGCTGAAATTTATGATAAAAGGACGCGTCTCATTGTTAAAGAGTTCCTACAGAACGCAAAGAATATGCGCGGAAATCCGAAGATTACTGAAATCAGGAAGGATGTCGTTTCAGAGGCAATTTCAAAGGACATGTCTCTGGATGAGGTTGAAAGACTACTCACCTTTAAGTTGGACAAGCTAAGATGAAATATTATTGAAAACAATAATACTTTGAGATTGTTGAGCATCAATCTCGGAAATCGACTGTCACGAGATGAGAGCTACAGCTGATGCAGGGATCATACGCTCTCGCAATCATCTCGAACTGAAGCTCCAGATTACCTGAATACTTCTCTGATAGAAGAACCTCTGCACTCCTACGGATAAATGCTTCAATATCATCTAAGAACATTGCCGTTGGCGTGATGTAGTCAGCTTTCGCAGTCCGTCCATCAATAATTTCATAATGATGTATTAAGGTACCCCGAGGAGCCTCTACTGCTCCTGTTCCTGTTCCTGAATCTCTCGCTGGCGGGATAATCTTTGGCGGACTTGATGTAAGCAGATGTTCAACAGTTTCTATGACTCCTTCTAATGAGAAGATCTGTTCTATGGCTTGTGCGAAGTTGTTATAGATCGGATTCCTATTCCATCGTTGGTTTACGAGGGTCTCATATGCATCTTTAGCAATTCCAGTAAAACGATCTCCTAAAAGAAGAACTCGAGCGAGCGCTCCGACGGTGAACGGCTTCCCTTTGTACAAACTTCGTTTGGCAAAACTGTACGGAATAACTCTCTCTTGGATTACACTCGTGTATTCCTCACAATCGTGTTCTAGTCCATCAGAGGTAAGGAAAACATCACCATAGTAATCATATCCCTTATGGAGAGGTTTACAACAGAGGAATTGTGTATCTCTTTCAGGATGTGTTGGTACTTCGAAACTTTGCAGTAAATCAATGGTTTCCATTGCAAAGGGCAAGAGCGCCTCCGCTTCATCTCGAATGGAGCGTAGCGTTTCTCTTGAAGGCAGCTTACCAAAACCACCTAGTACGGGGTTCTCTCCATGAATCATACGTCCCCCCATTGTTCTCATAATCTGGTTGCCAAACTTCTTCAATTGAAGAGCTTTTGTGACAACATCACCATATTTTGAAGCCATGGCTACTGCGTTATCGAAACCAAGGAAATCAGGAAGAGCAAGAAAGTAAAGATGTAGGCTGTGACTCTCAAGTATCTCACCGTGGTGCATAAGGTGCCTGTAATCAAGTGTAGTTTCAGGGACTTCAATATTAAGCGCCTTCTCTAGAGCACGCAGGCTAGCAAACTTGTGAGAGAGATTGCAGATGGCACATATTCGGGGAACTATGCTCAAATCCTCTTGGGGTGTCTTTCCCATAGTCAACGTTTCGAAGAGGCGAGGACCCTCAAGAATCTGGACTTCAACGTTTGCTACCTTGTTGTCCTTGATTTCTACTCTTATCCCACCATTTCCTTCTACTCGTGCAAGGGGTTTGATTTGAATCGTATCCTTCATCATCTTTTCACCTCGTCGGTTTGCTGATCTTCTAGGAACTTGAGAATCCTGTGCCCTCCATAGTTACGAATAAGCCGTGTTGTGTCGACCCTACTATATCCAATCTTCTCCAAGAGCTCGAAATGGGATTTGAAGTTCCCATCAGGATTAGGTCCCCAGCATCCAACACAGGGAAGGCCTAGATTTGGACAGGCTGAGCCACAGCCTCCTCTCGTGAGCGGTCCAAGACAGAATTTGTTGTCAATCAGGAGGCATCTGTTCTCATTAAGCTTACATTGATGACAAACAGGATGTAGGTCCTCATCAGGGTCGTGCCCATGTATGAGCCTCGAGAGAAGCGACATTGTTTGAGATTGGCTTATTGAACATCCGGGGAGATAATAGTCGACAGTGACATGATGGTCAATGGGTGTAGATTCAAGTGGGTTTGTAATGAAATCCACCTTCCCATAAACCGCTTCTATCCGCTCATGGAAATTGTCATCGTTGGTATACATCGCCTGTGGACCTCCTAGCACAGCGCAATTCCCTATTGCCACAAGAATCTTAGACCTCTTTCGAATCTCCAGAATGTGTTTCTTTTCTTCCTCAGTGCTGATACTCCCCTCGATTAATGCCACATCAAGCTCTTCCTCTATCGGGTTACTGGATGCCATCACAAATGATCTGACATCAGCGGCATTGAATAGATTCAGAATCTGGTCCTCTGTATGGATTATCAACAATTGATCGCCCGCACAACCCGTGAATCCATAAATCCCGATCCTTGGCTTTTCGTGATTATGCGAGTTTTTCTTCTTTGCCCCCATCTCATATCAGCTCCCTAAAACGAAGTGTGTCCCAATATGTGAACACAGGTCCATCAATGCATGTGTATTGAGGGTCCAGAACGCAGTGGCCACACTTACCAAGGCCGCATCGCATCCGCCGTTCGAGAGTCATCTGAATCATATTCTTTGGTATCTTCATCTTGAGAATCTCTTTAATTACAAACTTGTACATAATAGGGGGACCACAAATGACAGCAGTCGTGGTTTCAGGATCGATATGTGGTAGTTTCTCAAAGAGTTTCGTGACAACCCCTACACTTTCAGTCCAATCACCAGTAGTATCCTTGTCAACTGTGTAGAAGCAATCAACATCCTTTCTATCTTTAATCTGAAAGAACTCATTCTTAAAGAGGAATTCGTCAGGATTCCTCGCACCATACAAGAAATATAACTCATCAAAATGGTCACGATTATCAAGAACATAGTAGAGAATTGATCGTAACGGAATAACACCAAGACCACCAGCGACAATGATGATGTCGCGCTCTCTCATGGGTTCGAGTTTGAATCCATTTCCGTAAGGTCCTCTAATGTATACCTTGTCGTTATCATAAAGTTTGAACAATGCATTAGTTAGCTTCCCAGTTCGTCGAATACCCATCTCGAGAATACCAGGACGGGATGGTGTGGAGGAGAGCGAGAAGGGAGCTTCACCAATACCAGGAAGCGATAGCATGATGAACTGACCAGGCTTGTATGAGAAAGTCATGGCTCTTGTTACATCAGTAAAACGGACCTGGAAAAATCGATGGTCTTTGATAAGGTTGTACTGACGCACAATTCTTGCAGGCTCCGGTTGAAAGGGATTTTGGATATCCTCTACGACATTCATTCCTTAGGCACCTCACATTCTGTTAGAGCAGCTGATACTGTTAGAACGTTGATATCCACAGGACAGGTGACAACACATCGTCCACAGCCAACACAGGAGGGGCGTCCGAACTCATGAGGAAATGCCTTGAGCTTGTGGGTATACCATAACTTGAGCCTGCTTCCTCGATCCCCTCGAAAATTATGCCCTCCTGCAACTTGACTATAATCTACATACATGCAGCTATCCCAGAACCTCTCGCGTCTGCCCGAAACCTCGGGAGAGATATCAAGCACATCTCTCACATCATAGCAGTTGCATGTTGGGCATACCATCGTACATTGACCACACGAGATACACTTGTTAGCGAAGTATTCCCAAACCTCACTTTCATAGCTGAGATCCATTATATCAGGCATACTATCAAAGTTGAAGGAACTCTTGAACATGTTATCCCTCTTCTCTCGCCAAGAGATATACTGGTGAATCTCATCGTGCGACACTCGATCAGAGAAGAACGCTTCCTTTTTCAGTATCATATCGTGACCAAGACTTGATCCAACCCATACCAGATAGAAATCGCCAAGGTCTACGAAGAAGAGGTCAAACCCTGACTCGACGATATCAGTTCCTGTTGACTTACATAACGCGTTTTCATTTGGAAGACAAGAGAATCCAATCACAGCAGTATTCTTTCTTAGCCCAGCGTAGTATGGATCTTGGGGCTCTACCATGAATACTTCGTCTAGTCGGAGGAGTCCATGTAATTCGCATGGGTGTACACCTAGGACAACTCTTTTTTCGAAAAATGAGTAATCAGGGTGATAGCCATCCTTATCGAAATGAAACATATCGAACCTCATGGGATGAAAGAGCTTCTTCAGAGGCAAGAGGGTATTCTCATTTGTGATTTCAAGATTTTGGATATCCTCAACTTGGTCAAAAACTAAGATACCACTCTTTCGAATGGGGCCATAGAGAGTTCCAAAATCACGAAGACTCTCGAGGAATTCTGTCAAATGCTTTGAATTCATCTTCAATATCTGCAACCGAAACACCTTAGCTTCTAGTTTTATGACATCAGACAATTTGCCATGGTGACAACTATGAAGATGGAATATTCCTAGAAAAACCTTCACAGTCAACACAACGATTAACTCAAAGCGAAAAACACAATGGTGGAAAGCAGAAGAGATCTGGTTCCCAGTCGAAGAGGTAGAAAGGAAATAAACTCATGGCGGCTCTTCAAGAGAATCGAACTCTAATCGCTTGCACGATCATGGGTTTGAAGCCCACGGCCCGGGACCACCCAAGCTATGAAGAGCCATTCCTTTTCATGCAGGAGTTTAAAATCGTCATAAAGATGAGGTTTCGTGCCTATAAATAGCGTTGAATGACTTCGACCGTATCTCGTTTCCATTCAACACTCTTCTTTGCAAGAGCTGCAGCAATATTTCCTGGAAGCGGCTCATCTCTAGGCATTGGTTCAATTTTTGATAGCCAGCCACTTGTGCTGAGTGTGATTGGATGTAGGTCTTCACCCTCAGTAGCTTTAATCATCATCTCTCGACCATGTGCAAGCTGATAATATACCTCTGTCATGGGATGCTTTTTCAGGATAAGGAATACCAACCTATCCCAGCAAGTTTTTGCGACCAATGCACGACGCACTCTTCCCTTATCCTCGGTATTTAGAACTCTATATTTATCGAGAGCCTCGTTAATTGTGGTACTGAGTTCTTCAGCAAAGGCGTTGACTGGTTCCACTGATGAACCTGAAACATCAAACTGAATCTGGGATGAACCTTCTTCGATTGAGAAAGTCACATCTAATGTGTGTCCATCAAACTCAACAGAAAAGCGAGCCTTCCCCTGAAATTCCTTACTCTCAGGTTCTGAATATTCAGTGAGATAAACACCCGGTCTACGTGACACTGCATACCAAGCAACTCGGAAGACTACTGCAGGATCGTCAACGAAGTCTATAGAAATGGACGATGAATCTGTATTCGTGCCGTCTGCCAACTGACCATCTCTCCAATCAGGCAGGCTCCGTATAAGAACTACCTTCCTTATAGAGTTTGGTTGTAGCTTTTATGATATCATTTTCACTAGCTCCGATTGCTGCATTCATCACAATATAGCTGTGAGGGTAGTTATCGATACAACTTCCATAATCGCCTGCATTTATGGCACGGGGTCCTGTCACTCTCCTTTTGTAAAGTCTACCGCCAAGTGTTCCAGCATCCATACCATCTATTGTCATTGCTATCGCAATAGGATTCTGAACCTCTAAGATTCGTTGTTTCAATTTTTCTGCTATCTCAATCATATTCTCATAAAGCATGCTACGATGCCTAATCTGTTCTTCTCTGAGTAGATTGTATCTTTCCAAACCAAGCGCAAGTAGCGCAGCGAATGTCTGAACAACAGGAGCTGCAGTTGCACGACCAGCGTATGTTTCTGCGACTGAAGACAATGTGCTTTCTTCAGGGGATACAATAATCGCTGACCCCACAGGAGCTAGAAAATTCTTGTCTCCACTCTGAATAATTAAGTCAACCCTACCTGCATCAATTGCTGATGATATCGTAGACATTATAGATGCGACTTGAACACCATATGCATTGTTTACTACAAGTGGTGAAGAATAAGTGTCACAAAGTTTGGCTATCTCTTTTATTGGATCAGATTCACGAGGAGGAAAGAATGTTGTAGTTGAAAGTATGGCACAATCCTCGTTTGCTTGTATGAGCCGCTCTAATGCTCCTAAGTCAGCTACTACTGCATCATCTTGCAGTATTGTAGGTGATTCAACAACCTCCACTCCTGACATTGTTATACCTCTCTTTGGTGAGGCATGATCAATTCTAGGAAATAGTACACGTTTAATTCCCCGTTCTCTACGAAGAGCAGCTAAGGAGAGACCGATACTCATCCCTGTTGAAAGAGGAAGGATCATTCCGGATTTCACATTGCTTAGTCCAAGTCTACGGACCGCATCAAGTGCAACCTGATTTGCTGTCAGTTGCATAAGAGACGCTCCAGGAGCCTTTGGTTGTGGAGCAGTTACATGTCCACTGCGTCCAATTCCATGGTTGAATCCTGCAGCCAGATGCTCCACAATTGGGGATGCTACACGACCCTCGCGTTCACCAACTCGAGCAGCTTCCAAATCTTTGTCTGTGTCTAGGGATGACAGAAGTTTGAGCAGAAGTTCAATCTGTAAATCTGTGAAGGACTTATCCGGCATACGCTTTTGGTGAAGTACGTTTCTTATGGGAGATAACAGTGATTCTAATGTAGTTTCACTACGCTTCAACATGTTTTCAGGAATCAGGTTTCTAATCACCTTGTCAATGTCCAAAAGATAATTCCTCCTCAGTTAGTAATTCATAATAGACTTCCTCAGACTCGGATACCGCGTCATCAAAGGTAGCTGTCACAACACCTCGTGTTCCAAAAGCGCCTTTAACACGCCCTTTTGCACCGCTCATTGTCTTAAGAATAGTACCAGTTAGTTTTTCAGCTCTCTCCTTACTTTGGCAAAGACCCTCAACAAGAACATCATCTTCTCTGATTCTTGAAACATTCCCTTTTCGTAGACGTTTCCGGTAGAGCTTAATACGAGAATCCATTCTGGTGATATTTCCAGAGCCCACAATTCGCATAGCGTTTGGAGCTAAATCAGTTCGCATCAGTAGAATTGGCATTCCTATTTCGATACCAATTTCTCTCTGAAGTAAAATTGCAGCATTTATATTCGAGCCTTGAATTTGGTCGAGAATAACCTCTCCTTCTTCTTCAATTGTGTAAGGTATAATTTCTGCTGTTACTGTTGGCATTCCAATCGTAGCACTCAGGACCATCTTACTGGTAATTCGGTGAACGTATAGGGGATTTAATTTAATTTTACAGTGTGCAGAAATCCCATGTTTGAGAGTGCTTGGACTTGCGAGATAATCCCCGCGTTTCAGGTCTCTGTAATTGATACTTGGAATATTAATGCCTATGCGATCACCAGCACTAGCGCTCTTTCTACTCTCTCCAAAGACTTGGATTGACCTTACTCTTGCTTTTGTTCCTAGAGGAATTGCTTCAACGGTATTCTCCAACTGTATTGTACCACGGAGAACAGTTCCAGTTACTACCGTCCCATGTCCTTTTACTGAAAATGCATGGTCGATAGGCATCAGAAACGGTCCGTCTGTATCACGTTCACGAGGCACAATCTCATTACGAAGCGTGTTTCGCAAGTGGTCTAATCCGACTCCTGTTAGTGCGGATACATGAATAATCTTGGAGGCAGCAAAACCTGCACTCGAAATTATTGCTTTGATTTTGTCTTCGACAATAGAAATCTGTGCTTCAGTCACAAGATCACACTTTGTGATAGCTACTATGATTGTTTGAACACCCATTGATTTTAGAACAATAATATGTTCTCCAGTCTGAATCATCGGGCCTTCATCAGCTGCTACAACCAAAATCGCTCCATCAATTATTGTTGCCCCAGCAACCACACTTCTAATTAAATCCGCATGACCCGGAGCATCAAC
>JAEORG010000430.1 GCA_016841005.1 Candidatus Thorarchaeota archaeon
CAATAATGACCGCGATTGCACTCATCCTAGTCATAAGCTTTCAGAATGTACCGATAGCGGTCCTCGTTATTTTCATTGGAACGTATGTCTTAATCTCCACAGAAAAAGTAAACCGAACGGCAAGGTTGTTATTGGGTGTAGCATTGGTTGGAGTGATTCTTTACATTGCCTTTAGATTAATTATTCCAGGGGGTGTTGCGTTTACCACCCTCATTGAACATGTTGAATGGGACACCATAATTTTCATCATTGCAATGAGTGTAATCGTATCGGTTGCTGCAGCATCAGGTATCTTCCAGTATATAGCTCTCAGAATTGCGGCACGTAGTGAAGGTGACCACAAACAGCTTTTCATTATCTTTCTTGTCTTCGTATCTGGCATTAGTCTCTTTTTTGATACTGTTTCAACTATGCTCATTGCTGCACCACTAACAATTGAGATTTGTAAGGCTCTAGAGATAGATTTCAAACCATTTTTGGTTTCAGAAGCAATAGTATGTAATTTTTCTTCGATTCCATCTGTAGTTGGAGCTGTTCCGAACCTTGTAATAGCAGGCAAAACTGGGCTAGATGTTGGATTTCTGTTTATCACATTCATGCCTTTGTCAATCATACTTTTTCTGGTCAGCCTGCCTATCTTTCTAAGATGGTATGGAACCATTTTTGGAGTCACTGATGAGGATCGAGTAGATGCAGTCTTTTCTATAGACCCGACTAGCATGATTAAAGATAGATGGGATTTTAATATCTCAGCAATAGCAATTATCTGTCTGGTGCTCGGATTCGCATTTGGACCAGGTCTAGGTTTAACCCCTCCAATGATTGCACTCCTAGTTGCAGGGTTCTTGCTATTGCTTGCTCATGAGAGGGCTAATGAGTTTCTGAATAGGATTGGATGGCCCACTGTCTTCTTCCTAGTTGGGCTCTTCGGACTTGTTGGTGCTTTAGATATAACAGGATTGATTGATGAACTAGGAAGAGCCATTGCATCAGTTATAACAGAGGGAACGATCTTTGCTACGATTTTTCTGGTCTGGATTCCTGCGATGTTATCAGCATTCCTTGACAATCTGCCAGTTTCGCTTGTTCTTGCTCCCATTGCTGTTCAGTTTGGAAATCCTTTGGCATTGGTTTTTGCTGTTAACATAGGGGGGTATATCTTTACACCACTTGGATCTCCAGCTAATATGGTTGCGATTGGTCTTTCGGAAGCGCAACATGACCCAATCCCTTTCATGGAGTTTGTCAAAATTGGTACGATCTTGGGTATGATCCATTTAGCTATCGGGAGTGGTTATCTGGTTCTACTTCAATTTCTTTTTGGCATTTAGTGAGTGAAGAGGGATTCATCGTAAAGATGGGAGTTGATAACAGCTAAGATTATTGGGAACATTTGAATTCTGAAGGTTTCGTAATAAGGTGATATTATAAAATGCAAGAGCCAGTTGGTACACTTATCCTTCTAATATTCATAGGCACTTATATCATGATTTCCAGTGAAAAAGTGAATCGTGCCGCAATGTCTATGGTAGGGATGGGGATTGCAGGACTGGTTCTCTGGATTGTGTTTACTATAGATTCAGCAGCAGGTGCAACGGTCCCAATGGGTGCAACATTTGCTACACTTGTCGAGCATGTTGAATGGGGAACTATTCTCTTCATAACATCAATGATGGCGATTGTATCTGTGGCAGGTCATTCAGGTATGTTCCAATATATAGCTCTGACACTTACCAGACCTACAGGGGGAAACACACGTCGTTTATTCACCGTATTCATCATCTTTGTTTTCGGAATTTCGCTGGTATTTGACACAACCTCAACAGTATTGATTATGGGACCATTGACAATTGAAGTATGCAAAGCCCTTGAGATAGACTTCAAGCCTTTCCTCATCTCTGAAGCGGTTGTAGCTAATTTTGCATCTACTCCATCAATTGTCGGTGCAGTCCCAAATCTCGTGATAGCAAACAAGATTCTCGAAGAGGGAGTGATAGGTTTTGATGCAGGTATCCTCTTCATTGTTATGATGCCTCTTGCTATCATATTGCTTATTGTTTCATTGCCACTGTTCTACAGGCTTTTTGGAAGTCAGCTAGTTGACAGTGATGAGGATATAGTGGATGAGGTTTTTGTTGTTTCACCAACACATATGATTAGATCGAGAAATGATTTCTATCTATCATTAGTAGCAATTGGGATTCTTGCTTTGGCGTTTACATGGGGACAAGGATCCGGACTAGAACCACCACTTGTGGCAATCATGGTGGCATTCTTAGTTTTGCTAATGACTCGCGAGCGTGTTGAAGATATTTTGGCCAAAATTAATTGGAACACCGTATTTTTCTTAATTGGAATTTTCGGACTTGTTGGTGCTCTAAGTATAGTTGGATTCATCGATGACATTGGTGTAGCAGTTGGTTCAATAGTTGCAGGGAACACAGGAATTGGAGTTGGATTTCTTGTGTGGGTTCCAGCAATGCTTTCAGCAGTTATTGACAATATTCCTGTTTCAGTTGTCCTTGCACCAATCGCTGCAAGTCTTGCAGTTGTTACACCAGTTTTTCCTGCGATTCTTGTCTTTGCTGTTAATGTGGGTGGATATATTCTTCCTATTGGAGCACCAGCAAACCTGCTCGTAATTGCACTTTCTGAAGGTGAAAGAGATAGAATAAGTTTCAAAGCATTTGCTAAGATAGCCACACCACTAGCGTTACTCCATCTACTCATTGGGACTGCTTGGCTTTTCATGATGGCTTTGATAATCTAGGGAGTGCCTAGTGTCTCTAATTGAGATTCAGAAAAGAAGTTGGCGCCCGCCCCCGTCTTACGGCCGCCGGGAGGACGACACAGCGGAAACAGGACGCCAAATAGTCATGGATTCATTTGATTAAATAGATTTAGATACTGTCAATTGAGCTTCAGGAATTAGAAATCCTCATCTTTATACGGACTTGCATATCGCAACTTGTAACTCTGAAAGTATTGAGGAATAGAACATTGCCAAAAAGAGCTCGGTGCCCTCATTGTGAGCGATTATTTAACCGAGATGCTCTAGATACACACATTCAGAGGTGCAAATATCGTCGTAAATCGTTAAATGAAACGAGTAAATACTCCCAGAAACGAGTACTTGTAGTAGATGGGAATAATGTAGCCTATAGTTTATCACCCCGAGGCAATCCAAAAGCACAGAATCTGAGTTTAGCCTATCATAGCCTGACAGGGGCAGGTTATAATCCAGTTTTCGTTATTTCTGCTGCTTTAGCCCATAAAATTGACAACCCAAGCGCGCTTAGCGCATTCATGCTAAGTGCAAATGTTGTTGAAGCGCCACGAGGTACTGATGATGATGGTAGAATAATCCAATTAGCAAAGAAACTTGACGCAAACATTGTATCAAATGACCGATTCTTGAACTGGATTGAACGATATCCCTGGATCACATCTAGACTTAGAAAGTATCGAATGACTCCAGCTGGACTAATCTTAGCAAAGTGAGTGAATTCAATTCAGGTATTCTTCGAAATGATTAAAATCAATCAGGAATTGGCTTCTCCTACCCATTTGTACCACAGTAAGGTGATTTATGATGCAAGTTCATGAACTGAGAGAAATGTATCTGAAATATTTCAAAGAGAAAGGACACTCAGTGATAGCTTC
>JAEORG010000431.1 GCA_016841005.1 Candidatus Thorarchaeota archaeon
AAGGATTACACCAGTTCTCAGAAGCAAACCGAAGATAGTTTTACGTTTCGGTCGGGATATAATGTTATATTCAGGTATGACACGAGAAAGCGAGACCTCAGTAGATTACGGACGTTAATGAAATGGTGTTACAAGGCAAGAATATGACACAGAACATCGCATATGTGTCAATCTTCACTGCACTTGGAGCTGTGTTAGATGTGATTCCAATCATTCCAGGGTTTTATAGTGGAATATGGGATTCATGGCTATTTCTCTTGAGTCCAGTTATCGGAATTTTGTTAGGTCCATTTTATGGAGCGGTTTCTGTAGGAACAGGAAGCTTGATTGGACATCTTATCTACTTTCGAGATCCCTTCGAACTTGTGTTCATGTGGGGTGCACCCTTAGGAGCGGCAACAGCGGGATTCATTTATGAAAAGAAGTGGTTACCTGTATTGGGCATATATGGTTCATTGTTGGGAGGCTATTTGATATATCCTGTGACCTGGGTTTTACCACTCTGGGGGATTTGGGACGTTCTAGTCGGATTTGCATTGATAGTTGTATTCATCTTTCTTGTAAATATGGAGAGTGATGAAAACATCAGAATCGGTATGCATACATTGACAATTGCATTTGCAGCAATAATAGGTCTAGAAGCGGATGTTTTATTCAGAGTTTTTGTACTTGTACCAGGTCAAACATACTGGTTCTTCTATGGTTTTACTGTAGCGGATTTACAGTACATCTGGATGAGTGCAGGCATCATAACTCCAATCAAAGTACTCCTATCATCCATTGCCACGATAATGATTACGAAAGCTGTTCTTCTCAATATCTCAGATTCGTACTATGATGAACAAGTTTTGGAAAATAGTGAAACTCAAGATTCTTCTGTATTCAATCTATAATATTTATGGTGAATTGTTGAATGGAAAGTACAGGACATATTGAAATAAGTAAGACTCAAATGATTGGAATCGAGCTTGTATCAATAATATCAATGATCGTACTGCTGACACAAGGAATAGTCAGTACTATCATTGATGCGGCGATTGTTGTCATCGCATTGTCAATTGTTGGATATGCTGTACTCTATGTCTATATCAGAACAAATAGTAAAGAGCGAGAAATCATTCAACATTCTTAGAGGCACTATATGGATTGGGAATCACTCCTGACCACGAAATAATCCCAACTATCAGTAGTATCAGTAAAAACCATGATCCATAGACGACAAGCTCATACATCGAATAGTTAATCGTTGTCAGTAAATACGGGAATAACAGGGCATCTACAATAAGCCAAAACACAAAGATAATGATGGCTGCTGAGACTCCAATAATCTTTCTTTGATTCACATTTATCCAGACCTGATTGTAATCTCCCTGACTATGTATGGAGTATTATTGTATATTTTGTTAGGGGAGAGAATCGAAACGATTCGCTCCAGGATTGGAATTAGTAAATGCCAGGGACCTTTGGAAAGGCAGAACATTCCCAGCTATGCCTTACACCACAAATGTACCGAGTCAAACGCTCTACTCCAATACCAAAGCCTGCAGAAGGAGGAATACCCTCTTCAATCATTTTCATATACCATTCATATTTTGAAGGGTCTTCGCCACAGGTTATCATCGACTTTGTCACACCTTCCACTGTGTATTCTCTCTCACCACCACTGGATGCCTCTCCAAATCCTTCAGGAAGAATCAAATCCATTGAACGGAGTGCAGAAGGGTTCTTGGTGTCTTTTGCATAGTAAAAACCACGAGAACCTGTGGGATATTCTGTAATCCAGAAGGGGGTATCATAAAGCTCTGAGAGTGCTCTCTCATGCTCCCACGATAATTCCTTATCTGAAGGTACTTCATATCCCTCTGCGCGTAGCATCTCAATAGCATCAGCATGGGGGATTCTAGGAAGTCTAAGAGGAGGTATTGATATTTCACGGCCCAAATAATCGAGGTGCTCTTCACTTGTTTCCAGAACATACTTGATCGAGTCGTGGAGAAGTCTCTCACCTAGGTTCATCACGGATTCACAAGTACCATGAGCTATCTCTAGATCTACCTGATAGAATTCAGCAAGATGACGACTGGTTTTCAAACCATCTGGAACTTCAAGTCGAACGTTTGGTGAGAATGAATACACTCTTGGAAATGTGGTTATCGCCATCTGTTTGTAAAGAATCATGCTAGTCATTATGACATAAGGGGCTCCATAGTAGTCCATCTTAACAGTACCAGCACCACGAATCCCAGGATCAGTTACAGGTCCTATAACTGGAGGAAGGAGTTCGATAAATCCTTCAGAATCAAGGAAGGACCTCATTCCCCTTGAAAGACTATGTTGGATGGCGAGTATTCTCCGGGCACGTTCTGTACGAATAGAGCGATATCTATATCTCACTCCATCTTCTATG
This sequence comes from Candidatus Thorarchaeota archaeon, assembly GCA_016841005.1. Next base: position 2,408 of record JAEORG010000431.1, read on the forward strand.
CTTGTTGATTCCGTAAATTCTGGTGTTATCAATGTCATTTTTCGTCAAAGTACCATCGTCAGATGTATGTATAAGCATGTTGCCAAATTTATTGGTAAATTGTTAAAAATAGACATATTTATTTCCTGATGTTGTCATATTGCCAATATGATAGATAAGACGGATAAACGAATACTTGATGAGTTGAGACTAGACGCATCAAAACCTGTGACAAAGCTAGCAAACTCACTAGACCTACCAAGATCAACTGTACAACATAGAATTGAGAAGATGCGAGAATCCGGTGTGATAAGACGTACAGTAGCAGTCCCAGATTTCGAAAAGATTGGATTACCTGTGACTGCGATAATCCTGGTCAACTTTATGCCATCGAACAATCGTTCACAGCATGAGGTTGCTGAGGCAATTGCCAGCATTGAGAATATTGTAGAAGTTCATGTTGTTGCAGGTAGTTGGGACATCATTGTAAAAGCGAGAGGCGCATCATTAAAGGAGATTGGCGAGCTTGTAGTAGATAGACTCCGACGCATCCCCGGGGTTGGACAGACCATGACATGTGGCTGTTTCTTTACTCTCAAAGAAGAACCATGATAATTACTTGTCAGGCCAGTACTTGATTCCATGTTCAACATAGAACTTGAGAAGAGTGAGTGCTTCGCCCCATCCTGTTGCACAACCTAGCATTGCACGTTGTCCACGGTCAGTATCCTCAAATCCTGACTCAACTACACGCATTATTGTTCCATCTTCATATGGCTCAAATGTCATTTCAACACGAGTTGTATAGTCATTGGAATCAGGATGCCATTGAAAAATGAATCTTTTACCACGATCAGCCTGCAGGACTGGTCCACCATCCTCTATGATACCCATGTCAGGTCGCCAGTCTTCCCATCGGAAATGGATACTACCACCTTCGCGAGCGTCCACCCTGCCACCAGTTGTGAACCAAGCATTGAGTCCTTCTGTTGAAGCTACCGCATCATATACTTTCTCAGGGGTAGCTCTGACGAATGTGGAGTGTCGTATCTCAGCATCAATTTTAGAATTCATAATTATCAAAAAGAAAGCTACTCGAATGGGTATAACTTTGCTGAAATGATACGGAATGCTAACCTAAGCAAGAACTTCATTGATGATAAGTCGTGAAAGATACTCCCAGGCTCGCTTTGCATCATCTATATCTGCCCTAAGCAGAGAGGAAATAATAAGACCATCACGAAGCGCAACAAGGCCCCGCCAAAGTAGGGCAATGTCAGCAGTCATTTTAACATTGCCTTGTTGTTTCATTCTCTCGATTTGCTCAAGAAATTCCTGATACGCATTTTCGTATAATTTGTTGATATGTTTTCGTAGCTGTTCGTCCTTATTGACCTCAAGGAGCAGGGCGAGTCCAGATGTACGTATTTCGATAGCTCGACGTATTTTCATATCAAAGAAATCACTGGTGGTGATATACAATGGATCATCAGATGCAAGAATAGTTAGAATTTCATCAGTTCTTGATGATAGTCCTCGTTTTATAACTTCATAGAATAGCTGCTTCTTACTTTTGAAATACCGGTATATCGCCCCTTTGCTTATTCCTAAAGCGATTGCAATGTCAGCCATTTTGGAGTGATGATAACCCTTCTCCATGAAGAGTTTTCCAGCAGTTTCAATAATTCTCATTCTTGCTTGTTCTTTGTATTCAGGTACAACCTTTGGCATATGATCGAACACCCAGTCGTAGACTTGATTCTTTCTCTAAGCTAAAACCTTATAAAAATGACTGATAAGTATTTATAATGACCGATAGGTCATTTTTGATATGTCTAAAGAGGTGACAAGATGGCGGATGATATATTCTACCGGGCTATATTCATAGGTCTCTACGGTTTGTTTTTAGCTGTTCGCGGGTACTATCGTTTTGTGAAACCAAGACATGAAGTATCTGAGAAAGAAGAGAAAAGGGAAACAGGAGTAAGTGGAGTGGTCATTTCAATCGCAATTCTAGGTTCATTTGTATCATATGCTTTGTACCTCCTAGGAATCCCAATCATGGATATATTCCAATACGATGCTTATCCACTGATTCTTAGATGGGCAGGTGTTGTTATCGTACTCATAATGGTTCCACTTCTTGGATGGATTCATAGGACTCTTGATCGCCAGTATTCAGCATATCTGATGATCAAATCAGAACATCGACTCATAACTGAAGGACCTTATGCGAGAGTACGCCATCCAATGTATACTGTACTGGGATTGTTCTCTTTTGGTGTAGCATTGGTTACAGCAAATATTCTCATAATTGCATTCTCGATTGTGATTCTTGCATCATTTCCCTTCATAGCCAAACAGGAAGAACAAATGTTGATTGAAACATTTGGCGACGAGTATATTGAATATATGAAGCGAACGAGGAGATTTTTCTGACCAGTTCACTTGTTTATCCTAACTAACCAGTGATGAATAGAAGCCATCTTGGTTTCATAGATTGGTAACTGATATTGGAGGGTTCTTAGTAACGAAATAGATTGCTACTATTATGGTAAATATACCAATGCTGAGTAAAATGGAAAGTGTTAGTTGAAAGTCAAGGGGATATGTTGTGATACCGGATACAGCAATTGCGGATATGAGAAATAATGCTATGTATAGAATAAAGAATCGTCGATAGCATGTTCTTGATTGAGGATCCCACTCATTATAGATTGGCCAATTCAATCTCAAAGACCCGGTATGATATACGCTCGAACTCAGAATAATTTTACGTAACGAACACATTTCAAAAAATAGAATTGTGGAGAGAGGTAATTCCTCTCTTCACTTGATCTTCTCTTATTCGATTCTCTCACGAACGAGGGTTTCTACAACGGTTGGGTCTGCCAGTGTGGAGGTGTCTCCAATATCGTCGACCTTACCAGCTGCAATTCTCTTCAGGATCCTTCGCATAATCTTACCAGAACGGGTCTTCGGCAGAGCATCTGCGAACTGGACCTTTGCTGGAGTTGCAATAGGACCAATCTCTGTTCGTACGTGCTTTTTGAGCTCTTGACGGAGTTCTTCAGTACCCTCAACGCCTTTACGGAGTGTGGCGAACACGTAGATGCCCTCACCCTTAATGTCGTGTGGGAATCCTACAACTGCACACTCTGCAACTGCAGGGTGCTTGACCAGAGCTGACTCGATTTCAGCAGTTCCAAGTCTGTGACCTGAAACCTTGAGTACATCATCGATTCTACCCATAACGAAGAAGTAACCGTCATCGTTGTATCGGCTTCCATCACCTGTCATGTACATTGGATTACCTGTGATAGGGTCTTTGTACTGTACCCAATAGGTGTTAACGAATCTCTGATGGTCACCGTAGACTGTTCTCATGAGACCAGGCCATGGCTTCTTGATACAGAGGTAGCCACCTTCGTTTGGACCAACAGGAACACCAGCCTCATCAACAATCACAGGATCAACACCAAAATATGGGAAAGTGCATGATCCTGGAATGGTTGCGGTTGCACCAGGTAGGGGTGTGAAGATTACACCACCGGTTTCAGTCTGCCAGTATGTATCTACGATTGGACACTTCTCCTTTCCAATTTTCTCGTGGTACCACATCCAGGCTGCAGGGTTGATTGGCTCACCAACAGTTCCTAGGAGGTCTAGAGTTGAGAGGTCATGTTGCTCCACAGGCTCGTCACCGAACTTCATGAGAGCTCGGATAGCTGTGGGAGCAGTGTAGAACTGGTTGACTTTCCACTTCTCAACCTCGTACCAGAACCTTTCAGGTCCAGGATAGGTCGGTACACCCTCGAACATCATGGTTGTGGCACCTGCAGATAAAGGCCCGTAGATGATATAGGAATGTCCGGTGATCCAACCTATATCAGCTGTACACCAGTAGACATCACCAGGATGCCAGTCGAATATATTCAGGAATGTGTGTGTGGTGTAGACCATGTAACCACCAAGAGTGTGAAGAACACCCTTTGGTTTTCCAGTTGAACCAGATGTATACAGAATAAATAATGGGTC
>JAEORG010000432.1 GCA_016841005.1 Candidatus Thorarchaeota archaeon
AGTTGCACCATCAAGATAGCTATTATTCGTAATAAGCCCTACAATTCCCTCACCAGATGTGTCTATTTTCCATTGTGCATAGCGAATGAATTTAACATAATCATCTTGTAGCCATTTTGGATTTCTTTCTTTTAGAGAACTTCCATCAACAGAATAATAACCATAATCTCTTGTTCCATTTACCTGTGTATATCCTTCTTTTAGTAAATTATCTATCCATTTTCCTTTGTTCGCAGAAAATCCAGAGTATGGTGGATTTCCTATTACAACCATTATTCTTTTTTCTTGTCCCTTCACTTGATTCGCAATAACACTTTCCTCAGTTAATTCACCTAAGAATGGCAGTAGACCATGGACTTCAGTCGGTTCAAGTGTATTGGTGAGATAGATTTGAACACGCTCATCAGGTTTGAATTCATAGTGCCATCTTCCTCCTAGTACTATATTCAATGTCAAATGAGATACAATATATGGTGTAATCAGCAACTCAAATCCATAGAAATCCTTTAACAGATGCTCTCCAATCTTCGGCTCTATTAATCCTCTCAAATTCATTTTCATGAGTTCCACTAAAGAAGCGTGAATTGCTTCAACCAGAAACGTACCTGTTCCCACGGCTGGATCAAGAAGCGTTACATCATCTTCAGCTAGTCCTAATGGTTTATCGAAGTAATTTTTCAAAAGAAGATGTACTGATTTCACTATATACTCCACAACAGGTTTGGGTGTGTAGTATACACCCCTGTGTCTTCTGCTCTCCGAATCATATTCAGCCAAGAAGTCCTCATAGAAGAAGCTAAATGGATCTCTATCTCTATTGTTGGTACTCTGTTTGAGAATTGAATTCATATCAGATGCATTTAGAATGTCAATTATGTCGTCTACAATCCATGATAGATGCTTTGGTAAGGCATCACCGGATATATTTCGAAATATCTTTTTTATCACTGGAATGCTTTCAGGAATTTTTTTCCATGCTGTATCTCTATGGATTTCATTGATAGGAGAAAAATATCTGGCTAGAAATAACCCATAGGTAATAGTTTGCGCATATGCATCTACACAATCATCAATACTAATATCATGGACCAGCTCTTTCATCCCCTCATAAAAAGAAAATATTGAGGATTTTCTTGATGCTAGTCCTTTTCCTCCAGACATGTCCTCTCGAAGCTGTTCATCAGAGTAGATGTTGAGAAGTTTAGTTCGTCTAGATAATTGCAGAGCGAGTTTCTTTGGAGAGCGAATTTTTTCCTGTTTGTAACTCAAAAATGTCATCATCATTTGTTCAAAATCAGTAACTCTTTCTTTTGCAATCCTGAATTTTGGTTGATTTAAATCTGACATGCCAAACAGTGTCAAGTCAAGTACTGCCTGTCTATCCCTCAAAAGAATAAATCGACGGTAATCAGTTAGGATTAGATTATCGACACTCTCCATATATTTCGAAACTTGGCTGCTTTTAATAATCTCATCAAGATTACTCCCTAAGTCTTTTGTTTCTATGTAACCAATTTTCGCACCTTTTCGAAAAAGAGTAAAATCTGGTGCTCCTAATCCGTGCTCTCTCTTTCTCTCATGGATGATTTCAATATTCTGGTCGAAGAGCGACACTAAATTTTGGAAAGGAGCTCTATGTGTAAGCTCTGTAGAATCACCAGTAGCATAGTTGCTTTGTATTCTTTTGAAATAATCTTGAAAAGATGAAAACGAAGTAATTACTTCCACCTCATCCCGTGTTTCCATCCAGAACCTTCATTTCTATTCATCTACTTTTTCATTTTGCGCGACTGCAGCCGTTGAATGGCGCCCTGCATCTATACATATTCTATCTTGCTTTGGAATCCATTTATTCATATCCCTTGAATTCAATTTTCGAATTGGTTTTGATAGCTGCATTGCTTTAGGAATTATAGCTACTCTCGTAGGACGAAGAGCGACTGATCTTTTCTGCAGCAACGGTATGCGCATCAACTAATGTTGCGATGTTGTTTTGCTTGTCGCTTGAATCAATGAGTACATTGAATTCACTTTATAGTGTTTTGAATGCTTAGACACTTTGAAACGACAAACTCGATTGAATCAAAATCACTACTACCTTCCAAAATCAATTCAAGAAGCGCGTTATCGACTGCATGGACGAGTAGGGAGTTCAAAATATTGAGCGTCAGACGCACGCTTCCCTTTGATGGATTACAATCATCCAATAGCAGCTGTTTCCATGATTCTCGTATCGATACGGACCAACCGTGGCTCTCTTTTTGTCTGAGTAAAATGCCTGAATCCTCCAGTATTCTTATGTATCTTCTAATACTACGACTCGATATTCTGCATAGACTTGACAAGTCTGCAATTGGAATGGATTTTTGAGACTGTAATAATACACGCAAGACATGACTTTCTAAGGACGATAATATTCTCCTGAGTATCTCTGGATTAGAATCATGTCTCTCCAGTTCAGAGTTGATACGCTTCGATCCCGCTAGTATTTGGGCTCTATACTCTAGACCGCGCTTAAACTCTCTTATTTCCTCACTGCCTCTCCATCCTGCGATATACGAATACTCTTGAATCTCTGCTTCTTCTCTAAGGAGTTCCATTAACCAATCAAAGTCGTGCTTATCTATTGTCACAATGTTGCGTTGTTCCCATTTGTCAACTCCAATATCCTGCAAATCTGTTATTACTTGCGCCCATAGGAGAAGCTCTTTTCCATATGCAGTCACTTGATATTTTTTCTTTCCGTTGCATGATTCTACCTCTCGTGACACAAAGCCCCTACTCTCCAACTCTCTTAGAATCCTACTCAACCAGCTTCTACTCTTATTCATGTGAAGGCTCAAATCGTGCAAACTAGTTGCCTTTGATGTTTTCAAATATGTAAGAACTTCTCGAGTTACTTCCGTTGATAGAATTTGACACCGTATTTCTAAGTCGTGAATTCGTGACCGCGTTGACATCTTTGGCTGTTTATATGTACCTTTAATCTCTCGATTCGAAAATGCCTCAATTTCCTCAATTGATAATCCATAACACTCAGAGAATGTCAGTCCCTCTTCATCTATTCTCTTGACATTTCTATACAAGAATTGCTCCAACATTTTCACAACGTACTCGGGTGCGATACTCCTAATCTTCTCGATTCTCTCCGTTGCGTATCGGATGAAGTATTTCATATACCTTTGATTATCGACCATCAAATCCAAGATGCGGCTCTGACTTATCTCTTGAATGAGTTGGTCTTTCGGGCAGGGACTCGCCACGATTGCAGGAAGCCCTCTTGCTGCCCAATAGGTATTCTCATCTATATTTCTCCAATGCTCCAATGGACTGTCTGATTCTAATTCTTTCATATGCTCCACACGGATGAAAGCGCCTCCTGTTGGCAATGACATTAGTCCATCTCGGCTCCATACTGCATCAAGATAGAGACCATCTCCTATGACATTCTTTGCTGCAGGATCAAGTAGCCTACCGACAATCCACATATTGCAGCTTCCAAGCACATGACTGCTTATTCTCTGGGGCATCTGATCGATGATCAAGAATCCAATGTCCAACTTTCTCCCTTCAATTAGGGCTCTCTCTAGTTGCGACCTCTCACCTTGACGATCGGCTCGTCTTGTTTCGCTCAAGTAGTTGTGAGCCTCTTCCAAGACAATGAAAATTTTAGAATCAGCGATATCAGTTCGCCTTTTCAGCCACGCTCGGTATGCAAATAGCTTCGCAATAGTGATTCCCACGATTAGTTCATGAGCACGTGTAATTCCCGAGGATGGCAATTGCACGACAAGCAAACCGCTCTCGAAATCTTCTGGCTGAAATCCTCTCCTTGCATTAACAGAACACCCAATCTCCGAGTCGAGGAGACTCTCGAGGCGATTCTGGACACTGACATGACTGCTAACCTCAGAGGAACGCAGTCGTGGTTCATCCTGTTGCACCTCTTCAAGAAGTTCTTCAAGAATAGGTGGTTTCTCTTCACTGAAACTGCTGTTGGACATCAGATTCTTTACAGCTTTCTGGAGAATTGCGATTGATGGGTCCTTGAGCCCATAGTTTTGTGCAAAGACCTGAATGAATGTTGGAATCCACTCGTTCATCTTCATCCCCTGTGGAGGTTCAAGTGGATTGATGATGAACTCACGAAAATCCAAGACAACCGTGTCTGGGTAGACTGACGCAAGACGTCCATGGTCACCAGATGGATCGAAAACCAATACGCCAAAACCTGATTCAAGTGCTGCAAGAATAATCTGCATTGCTCGCTGTGTCTTTCCAGAACCAATTGAACCTGCTACGAGCACTCCTTTCACAAGTTCATCAGGATGTTTCAAGATATACTGACGAATGTCTACATGACGTCCTCTAGTCAGTATGACTCCTGCAACATCTACTGATTCTGCATCAATTGGAGTATTGCTATCTTCCATTACATTCTCAGGTATGAATCACTTCTTTTCTATTTGAAGCCCACAATCGGACAAAATGGAAGCTTGAGATCGATACTTGGAGGGAAATCAAGACGAAACCAGATGGCATAAGCTGGACAAGATTGCGAAAGGTTTCTGATTAATGGACAGAATGAAGAAAAATGGTTCAATTGAGCGGAGGCTATGGCGAAATCACGTGAAAATAGCGAGAGTTTCAACGAAACTACAAACGCCATCACAGCGCATAATACTCTAGAACGCCTCTCCTGATGTTATGACATACTCCCCTCATACCCAATATCCCCTACATAGTATACCGCACTACCATCTTCCCATTTTTCCAAATTACTACTACTATATTATTCAAAAAAGGAGGCATTCTCATGAAATCTGAATCTGATATCAATTCAATCCAACCCACCACTTTGTATCAAGTAGCAAAATCTCGTCGGTCCAACTATAGTAACGCTCGCTCTTCAACTAACAAAGACGATACCACCTCATCTAATCTCTACCGACGAATCCACAAAATGCACTATGAAGATGAAATGACTCAGAGGGAAATTGCTGTAGCACTGAACATGCATCGGTCAACTGTTGGTGACATATTCAAGAAAAATGACTGGATAGCCATAAGGAGTGCTGGTAAAATGTCGAAGGAGTGCTATCCTTCCAACTTCTAGTTCCCAGAGATTAATGGGGCTCGCATTCAATCTGTGAATCACCTCTTAGACTTTATCCGAAGCGGAAATCCCGGAATTCTCTCCTTAGAAAATATCTCGGACTTAATTAGGCAGGCTGAAGTCCACCTCGAACTCATACAGAGATATGGTGAGAGAGGATACATCCTTCATGGTGAGGTGTATCGTCTAGCTCTGGAGTTCGCTGTTCCAGCAGAAACTCTCAGATATCTACTTCGCAAGGCCGGCAGACCAAGAATCTATTACTTGCTTGAGCAAGCATCGATGGACGAACGAATCTCGATTGTGGATGAAGTCTTTCGAATATTGAATGGCGTAAACTCAATTCGGGAGATGGATCGACGTTTCAGAAGTCTATACTTCTACAGGGAAATCGTAAATTCTTCTACTTATTCTCAATATCATTCGTTATCGACGAAGTACTTCCGGTTCTGGAGGGAGTATCTGAGAGGAGGTCTCTGCAGTGATATTGGAAAGATACTTGGCATTGGTATTTCGACAATAAGTGAGTGGCTGAAATTCACCCAGATCCCAACTCATGCAACCTATGCCTCCAAGATTCCAAGGGAGGCTTCGAGGAGAGGATGGAAATGGTTGCCTCTTAGGTTGAATATCATATCTAATACTCCTGAGTCCTTCATTCAGGTTCCAGAGAGAGTAACTACGACTGACGATTTATTGAAAGTGTTAGAACAGATAGCGCCCATCAATACACACCGCGTGAAGAGCTTCGCTGCAAACCAAATTCCTTTGGCAAGGCACTTGGAATTTATGTATCTCTTAGGAGTTATCGTATCAGATGGAGGATTTGCTCATAATATCGAGCCTTCTGCCAAGGTTCAGCTATCTGTTAGCATGAATTACTCTTGGGGATTAGATTTTGGAAGAGCATTTCGCCATGCCATGGGAGTTGTTGGTTTCAATACTGAGAGATGGGCTGATGATATTAGTGATAAACATGGACGAAAGAAACGCTGTATAATTCTGGGCTCTGAAGCAAGTCCCTTTTTTGCTTGGATTGAAAATGCTCTTCTTGGTCTAAGTTTTGTTACTGCAAAGTCCAAACAGTCAATTAACGCTGATTGGATTCTTGAAACGCCCCGAGACTGGCGAGTCACTTTCATCCAAGGTTTGGCTGATGGGGATGGTCATGCTTCGATATCCGCTTTCAATACAGGAATTGCAACAACTACAAATCGATTATTGATACAGAAGCTATTCAGATCTTTAGGTGTTGACGCCGCTCTTGTAGATCACCATGTTATCGTAAGAAAACAGAAAGAAATCATCAAAGCAAAGAAGCTCCCTCTTTTCCGATATGCGGCAGGACGACAGAAGAAATTAGAAGATATGTGTGAAATAATTAAAGCTAAGAAAAGAAGTTCACCATCTGAAATGGAATCAAAGATTATACTTGAACTGCATAACAAGAGCTTTGCCCCTGGGCGCATAGCTGAAATCCTTTGGTATCAATATGGCATCGCCCGAAGTCCTGGAAGTATACGCGCTTTATTTAGGGCTAGAAATCCTCCTTCCGCAATGAATTGAGGTTTCTTTCATCTACTTTTGGTAATACGAAATTCTGATGAAAATATATTAATACACTACGATGCCTTTTTCTAATTAGGGGACCGTGGATTGGACGGTAAGTTTAGTTTCGTTGTGTACATTGATATTCTCGGAACAACAGAAGGACAGCAGGACTATGAGGATAGGTTCCAGAATTTTAGAACTGCAATCTCTGAAAGTTTCGACTCCACATTTTGGGGAGCTTTTGGACAGTTCGAGGATCCGCGACGACTTGAGATAAGAGGTCTTTCCGATTCAGTTTTCTTAATCCTTCAGTTACGTAAAGATATCCCTCCAAGCCCTGTCAATTATCGAGATTTAGAATATGGCTTGGTTGATGAATTCTTTCAGAGTTTGGTGCGTCTGCAGGGAAGGTGTTTGAGAGAGCAAAATCCTCTGAGAGGAGGGGTGACAATAGGGATTACTAAAGTAGAGGAAAGGAGATCACAGATTGTCAATTTCATTGGAGGTACAGCAATATCGGATGCTGTCAACATAGAAGAAGATCTCAAGATGTGTGGGATTGCATTTGCACCGAAGAGCATGTTAGAATTAGAGATGCATGAAGTATTTGATAAATACACATCCAGATTAAAGAATAAAGGACTCATCAAGCAATTTGATGTTCCTACAGTCCATGGATTAATCAAATCATATTGTTTGTCGTGGCCAAAAGACTTTGATTTGAACGAAATGTGTTCTCGCTTTAATCTCTACATGCCACAGCATAGAGCTGACACTCATCAATGTCGAGATTTCAAAAAAGCTGCAAAGTTCTTTGCTGCTGCAAGAGTTATGAATGAAGAATGTCGCATAGAGGAGGAAAACTTGTAATGAAGCAATGCAATGAGAATGGCGATGATCTTCTTGTTTTTGCTCAATGGAATCGAGAAACTGCCAAGCGAGGATCTCTTGTAAGGATGGAGTGGGATGTACAGAATTGTTCTGAAAATGTCCTCATTATTGATGGATATCGCATCGAATTTTTCAGACCGGTAGATCTTGAAGCACTTGTTTCTGAGTTAAAGAAAATGAATGAAGAGAGCCAGAAGGATCAGAATTACATCAGTAATCCACACGTGATTACAATATTGTGGCCTGAAGAATTAAGGTCATATTATTGGGCGTATGTTTCAACCGATCGCTACTCACTCAAAACACCTGGTCAATGGGGCTATCGAGTTATTATCAAGTACCACGAGGACAACTCAACGATAATGAAGTACGCCTCAAGCAACATTACTAGGATTCTAATCATGAAAGGAAGCGCTCCACTAAGGATTA
>JAEORG010000433.1 GCA_016841005.1 Candidatus Thorarchaeota archaeon
CATGAGCAATATTATTGATTGTTTCTGGATTCTCCACATGATGGATCAAAAAACCATTTTCACTATAGAACTTACGAGCCGTTTCATTTCATTGTACATACTCCAAAAAGAGATGCTCTACATACCTTGGTAGAAGCTTTATGTAATCCCTTGCATTGCGCCAATATTTGGGGTTTAATTATACTTTGTAACCATATTTGCCTGCGAAGGAGGAAAATTCTAAGGTGTACGGATATGAAGATGAAGAGACTTTTCCTAATAATCGGAGCTGTCCTCTTACTCCTTTGCACAGGACCAAACCCTGTTCGGGCTCAAGAAAATGTCGAAAGAACTGATCTTGAAGGAGTTAGAGTAGCAGTCTGGGGCGAAACTCATAATATGGTTGTATCGAGTGGAATTGCACTCTATGCAATGTTTGAGTGGATGAATGCCACTGTCGAATATGTTAATGGTGAGGATATCAAGGCGGGTGTTTTGAGTAACTTTGACCTTCTGGCAATGCCCGGAGGGCAAGTTTCTGCATACTATAATGCATTAGAAACGGATGGAATTGAGAATATACGGCAATGGATTGCCGAAGGGGGGTCATACTTTGGTCTATGTGGTGGGGCTCTGTTCCTTACTTCAAGTAGCCGTTTTGGAATCTACAATGGAACCCGCGATCTCGCAGTCCCTGGTGATTATACATCTCTGCATCTCACTGATATGACCATAAACACGACGTGCGAAGGTCCGGACCTCTCAGATCTACCTGAGTCAATTAGCACTCTTTACTGGGGGTCATCATATTTTATCCCCGATGAAGGGTTTGATTACATTCCAATTGCAAGGTATGCGGATAGCAATACCCCAGGAATGATTGCATTACAATATGAACAAGGCAATGTATTCCTTTCAAGTCCTCATCCTGAATATGAGGAGGGGACCAATCGGGATAACACAACTGAGTTTGATGAATTCAATGACCCTGATACAGAATGGGATTTTCTTCTTAGAATTGCGATCTGGCAGATTGAGAGTTCTGCATCGAGAGCAGTAGTCATAGATACCTTAGTTATTGGACTGGCGGCCGCAGGCGTGTTAGGCATTGTAATCATAATTGTAGCCATTCGTAGAAGAGGATAGACCTTTTCCATCAAGTTAGAGAATTGAATTTCAGGAGTGAGAGCTGCCAAAGACAGTTTCTTACTCCAACCATATTTCTCTTAGAAGGTCCTATCTTTTTGGTTGTTTATCGAACGTTTCATCATCCTTTCTGAAAATCCCGCCACGTCGTATTATCATGATAATAGTGAACATGAGTGCGGTAGCAGCAAAGTATACCACCGACTCAACTAGTATATCCACAGGAGTAAATGCTCTAATCGCGTTAAAGAGAAAACCAAGAACTTCTCCGATTGCAAGAACTGAGATAAAGAGCTCTACAAACTCCATTGCCTGTGTTCGACGATTGTCTAGAATAGCTTGTTTCTTCTCCTGTTCCTTTTCTCTCCGTTCGACAACACCTGAGGCAATATCCGAAAATAGAGTCTGATGATGAGATAGAATACTCAGTCGTCGTTCAAGATAAGCGACCATTCGGTCAACATTTAGATCATCCATCATTTGCCTCATCAGTTCTGCATGGTCACGATAATTTGAGGTCAGAGTTCCTCTTATGAGTTCGATATTTACGTGTGCCATAGTGTCAAAATGAATGACCGGAAGCAGCTGTCTTCTTGTTTCAGTGATCCTCTTTTCTGCAATATCAAGGTCAAGTTTATCCAATTCTTTTGCCAAGTCTGAGGTTTCCTCAATGAAAGATGAGAGAATCTCTCCAGCTATCTCAATGAGAGTAGAGATAAGACACCTTAGCCTAACTGCAGTTTCGATTGTTTCCTTGTATTGAAGGATAATCCATCTGGGATCGTCTGGAAAATAGAGAACTCCATGGTTCTCAGTAGTGCATAACAGGTCCGAAGTATGGGATCGAATAGGAGCAAGGTTGCGAACCCCTATCGGTTCCCTAAGAATCCAATCATCAAGAGCAGCTCGTGCTTCCATCTGCGCCAGCATAAGTCCCTTATAATCAGGAAACTTTGACGCTGTATCTAAATCCAATTCTCGGTCCTCAGCTTCACCTCGTGTCCATATGCCTCGGCTTACAAGTGCATATGCATACCAATTCAGATGAGAAACAAATCGTAGTTGGATGTTTGGTTCAAAGAGATGAAAGACTTCATTCAGTGTGGAAACCATATCTTCAGCTAATGTATGAAGTCTTAGGTAGTCCCTTCCCTCCCAGTGAATATCGTATTCTGCAGAATGGGGACCGTTGAATGAGAGGAAGACACGGAGATCAGATACTGTTAACTCATCAGCATCTGATTCAAGATAGATTGTTCCAACGCCATATCTATAGATGCGAATAGAAACCCGAATTGTGACTTCTTTTCCCCTGAATGAAAGTGTGATTGGGGACATGGTGAACAGGAGGTTCTTCATGCGCTCCACACCAAGAACTGTTTCGAATAGGTCGGAGATGCTCTCCTCATCCACGATATCAACAGTCATTCCGCGATGGGCCATTTCATCAATCAAGCCCTGTCTATCATTTAGAATTGAATCATATACTAGATTTAGGTACTCATCATCGCCCCAGAAACTGAACAACCATGTAAGGTGGTTCTCCTTGAGGACAAGATAATTAGGATTCTCTTTTGACATGTGTGCATGATGGTGAAGGAATTCAAGGTAGCTTGCAAGCTCAGTGTAGGTATCCTCGTCGCCTGCTTCTTCAAGTTCAACAAGACATTCTTTGATTATCTTGTTAGCCTCGCTATAATGCTTAGCAAATTTATCTGAATGAAGTTTTGACATAG
>JAEORG010000434.1 GCA_016841005.1 Candidatus Thorarchaeota archaeon
AACAACCAAAGCGATAAGGGAAGCTATGGGGCAAGTGCTTGAATACAACTTCTATGAATCGAGAGCGCCATATGATGAATGGATTGTCCTGCTTGATAAGGCTCCCTCTGAGGTTGATCTCCGTTATTCAGCGCGTCTGAATAATAAACTGAGTCTGCCAATCAATCTAGGTTGGGAAAAGAAGCGAGAATTTAATTTTCAAAAGAATCTTGTATAATGCGAAAGAAAGAATATGGGGAGAGGAAGAATCTCTCTCGGAAGACTGTGAAAACTACATCTACTTCTCTATTTGCTATGTCTAATTTTCTAGTACTCGTCAGAATCTGGCCTTTCAATTATCGTGAGAATGGAACCATAGATTGTTTCAACTACATCGTCCTCTTTGGTCACGAGACCTGCTTCCCAAGATGAACCGCCCTCTGACAAACCAGTGAAATTCATAGATGAAACTATAGCAACCGCCTTATCCACAACAATGATCTTTGCGTGGACTCTCTCATTTGTTATGACTCGAACACCCTTTTCTCTCAAGATCTTAAGTTGCTTCTCTTTCCTGATTCTTGATGCTTCAATTCTGTCTTTCTCAAGAGGTTGAGTAATCAATACAACTTCTTTCTTCTCATCCGCGGTCTTCCACAATGAGTCACTCAGATTGCATTGATCAACGTATGGATTAACAACAAGAACTTGCTTCTTTGAATTCAAGATCAAGCGTTCCGAGAAACTATCAAGTTGTCCCCCTTTGAGAAAGAAATGATGATGTTGCAGCGAGAAGTCAAGTTTCTCACTCATCATCCATTGCCCTATCCAATTGATGAGCTCTTTTTGGTCTGATTCAGTTATTCTTGCTGTATCTGTTTTCATCTCTTGTTGTTGTTGCGATTTGAAAAATTCCCGGTATGCTCTGTATATATTTGGTACGACACGATAGGTAGTTACTCCTCCCTGCTCATTCTTCTCTAATGCTTCCAATTGAAACAATTCAGCAAGGACTCTTTGCATTGACTTTGGTGACAGTCCGGTCTGGTCTCGAATTTCTGACCAGGTTCTTGCACCATCTATAGCTATAGCTCTAACGACTCTTCCTTTCCATGATCCCCAGTATAATGGTTCTTCTGACAACTCAAATCCTCCTCATGGGATTAGCCACGCAACAATCCCCGTCACAATTTCAAAACTAGTATGGACTAATCAGTCTGTCTATTCAGAATAAGGATGAAGAAAGGCGTATTTGCTCTACTATCAGAATGTGTAATTATCCCCTGTTCTAATACATCGTAGAATCTTTGGTATATCATCATGACTGCGATACCAGATTATTCTAATTTTTAGTTCCTTGAACGCCTCTTCCTCGATTTCGTGATGAGTGTTCAAATAATTGCGTTCAATATCTGTGGGTTCCCTCGGAATTCCCGCCGCATCTACTGGTGTTTCCCTGGGAAAGCAAACATAGTGCCAAGGCGTTCCAAGTCTTCGTGCCATTAACCTGAGGAGTCTTCTGAGATTCGGATCAGTCAAAGAATGCCCAATCATTAAGCATGTGCAATTGTGAAGAAAATTGAATTGTGTGATATTTGCCCAACCATATGGGTCTTCATATAATGTATGATAATCTTCCTCCGAGAGCACCAATGGAACATTGCATGATAACTTGTATAAATCGGGGTTCTCTGGAAGGAATCCATGAACATGAAAGATTCCTATCTCATCCTGTTTTGGTTCCATTCCCTCTTGGCAGATCGGTTGAAACTTTACTTTTTGGTTATTGAGTTCTCTCTCAAGCAAATCATCATAGTTATGCGTAAGCACGGATTTAATACCCCCTTCCTGCTTTGATGATTTGCATAGATCCGCGATTGCTTCAAGAGTCAATCCATGAGAACCGATTTTTCGATACAGAATCTGTGTCAGTATTTTCTCAAAACGATCTTTTAAACCAGTTCTCGCATACAATGCACTAAGCAGGGGATCTGGTCCAAGTAGTCCTGGGAAAGCTTTTGAGAGACCTTTTTTTTGGTCCTCAGTTGCTCTAATGCCATGCTTACTAAGCTTTTCGTCTATTAAGGCAAGTCTCAGGTCAGATAGGAGGGATTGCCACAATGGTATTCCTGCTGGTTTCGAAACTCCAGCTCCGAGAAAAAGTACAATCCCTCGTTTCTTATATTCCTCATTCAGCTCCTTGACATGTTTTGCACAGCGCTCTTTCCATTTATCACTGACTCCCTTCTCAACTTTCTCTACGGCTTCCTCGATTCTTCTATTTCTTAGTTGGTCTGCAAGGGCTATTCGCACGTTCAGCTCAGGGAAGACTTTCAGAGAACCCTTGGGAGCAATTTTAAGTTCCTCTGCTATCCGGTTGAGTTTTCCGTACCCCCACACAATCAAGGGGAATGATTCTCCGAGGATATCATGTGTTGAATGCTCAATTGTCTTGCGTTGTGGTGACCTCTCTGTTCCGGTTAATATTATGAGACCGCTAGCTACATCATATTTGCGAGCACTTCGATAGGATACGAGAGCTCTCCGTAATGTTCGACGAGAAAGAACCACGCCTATCGGTCCCTTGAGTTCCTGAAAGTCTCCGAGAACCAAAGCATCGAACGGTCCGAATTGCTCTTCAATCTCCAAGTTCAGCTCTAAGAAGTACTCCCTCAGGAGCGTAAGTGTAAATGAGTGGTCTGTCTCACGACCAGCTCTAAAGCCATACCACGACATATCTGAACTCCCTATCATATAGCTATAAATCGGTGTGGTTAGAACTCCCTTTTATAATAAACTGGTTACTCACATTTTGGATTGTAAATTCCTTTAACTATGGAGGTATCTATCTTTGAAACGAAGAACGAGTTGGAATGTTGAGTGAGATTCCTTATACAATATTTTATTGTACTACAAAAATATCAAAGGCTTATATGCAAGTTTGAATTCTATTCCTATGCTCAATCGATGATAGATCGAGGGGAACTGAATTGAAAGTTAGCAAAATAGAGATTACTGGTTATAAGAGCTTGAAACATGTTGTAATGAGTGGCGTCGGTAATCTGGTAATCATTATAGGTGAGAATAGTAGTGGAAAAACCAATCTACTGGAAGCCCTACAGATACTCTTTGCAAGTTTCGAATCTGATTTTGATGAAAATGTT
The DNA here is from genome assembly GCA_016841005.1 of Candidatus Thorarchaeota archaeon. The sequence continues at coordinate 3,144 of JAEORG010000434.1, forward strand.
GATGAACCAGAGTTATTATCGAGTTTGTGGCATAGAAAAAACACTAGTTCTCGTATTAAGTACGATCTAGATTTTGAATTTACAGAGGAAGAACTGCGGCTCATTTTAGGTAATATTCTCTTTGAATCTATCTCGAAAAAGAATCGAAGTGATATTTCAAATATAAGAATTCACAAGGAACTCGATTTCAAGAAAGGTTGGATTAAGAAATCGCTTTCTTTAGGGAAAGTGCAAATAATTGATGATGACACACTCGTTTCCTTTAAGGATATAATCTCTGATTTAGCAATGAAGATTCTCTTTAAGTTAACCAAAGTTGATATACTACTAAATAATTTGGTAACGGATTCAATGTACATCCTTTATCGAAAAAGTGACGATTTTGGGTACATAATGTCTTTTGATGAAGTGAAACCATTTGTTGATGGTGGTGCAATTAAATTACACGAAGCTCAGACTGAAGACATCAATATTTGGCTATCTGAAAATGATATACCATCTTTGAAACCTCCTGAGGATCGGAAATCTCTTGGAATTCCAAGTTTGAAAAATATTGTATCAAGAATTATGGCAATTCTATTTACTTCATATAGGATGATTACACCGGCTAGTTCTTCTTCTGACCAACGATTGCTTTTAGAATCAGACCTCCTTGATGAAACACGTAGAATTGCTCTAAGCGGCGAATATGAAGATGAAGAAGAGTGGAATAAAATCAGAGCAGATTTTGAATCTGTATATCGTGGCAGATTAACAACAAAACGAGAAGAACTTCTTGTTGAGGAGGAAGGAAGAAGTTATCCAGTTGATAGCATGGGTAGTGGCCATCAATCGTGGTTAAGACTCCTCAGAGAGATCCGTCGATGGGGTAAAATTGTTGCAATCGAAGAACCAGAGGCCCATCTTCATCCATCACTCTGTAGACATATCTTCGACTATATCAAGACAATATCAGAATCAACTCAAATTATTCTTACTACTCACTCCCCAATCTTTATCGATCGAATCCAGAAAGAAAACAACTGGGTAGTCGAAATGACCCAAGGAGAATCACACATCTATCGCTTTGAAGATTTTACACAGGCTCTAGAAGCTGTAGGTGCCAAACCATCGGATCGTCTCATGCCTGAATCAATTCTCTTAGTGGAAGGCGAGTCTGATAAAGTGTTCTTTGAAGGCTGCGCAAAGAAACTCAAGCTTAAAACTGATAATCTTCTCATCGTTCCAGTCCGCGGTAAGAGTAATACAAGAAGAAATCTCGATGCTTGGGTCCCCGTGATTCAGGGCACTCAAATTCGTCTGCATATACTTCTAGATCAAGATGCGTTATGCGTAGTCCAGAATCTTGTCAGAAGACGAGTTCTTGATGAATCAGACTATACAATACTAGAAGGCGAATTGGAGGATTTGTATCCGAGAGACTTACTTGTTTCGGGGATGGAAAAACTGTTCAAAGTAACATTCGAAACGATTGATCCCATATCTCCGCCTCGAAAAGACTACCTTCGGAGTAAATTATTAGAAGCAAATATAGACGATGGTAGCTGGAAGTTTATACTTGCGGAATATATGGCTGATATAATTCCCAAAGAGAAGATACCTAAAGCTATACGTGACTTAATTGAAAATATGAAAAAAACAAACTAAGAAAATAGAAAGGGAGTTCCTAATACAACTTCTCTCTTCACGCTCTACGTTTGCATCTCCTGCCTAAACAGCACGAAT
>JAEORG010000048.1 GCA_016841005.1 Candidatus Thorarchaeota archaeon
AAGAATCTGTTTAAACTTTCAGATAAAGAGTATCGGAAAATACGAGGCGCTGAGATAACCTATGTCCCACAGAGTACAACCAAGTCTCTAAATCCCTACACCAACATCCAACTCCAAACTGCAGAAGCATTGTGGGCACATGATGATGACTCCATTCTCTTCGAGAGAGAAGTGTTACGCCGCGTACTCCAAGCATTAGATTTAGTTGAGCTGGGAGATGTAGATATCAGACAGGCGCTAAAGCCAAAGGAATTTAGTATGGGAGAAGATCAACGAATTCTAATAGCCATGGCTCTTATTATGAATCCATCACTCTTAATAATGGACGAACCGACCACTGCATTAGATGTTGGTGTTCAGAGGAGAATTATGGATGCAATTCAAATTGTGAGAGATAAACTAAAGGTATCATTGTTATTGCTTAGTAATGACTTGGGACTTCACGCGGAGGTCTCTGAGAGAATAGGTGTCATGACCGCAGGGAAGCTTGTAGAGTTTGCTGATGTTGTTACTATACTTAAACGACCAGATCATCCTTTCACACGAGCATTTCTGATGAGCAATCCCTCAATGGAAATGATGATGAAGATACGTGAAAAAGGTCTTCTCTTACGTGGGATTCCTGGAAGTCCTCCAGATATGACGAATCCGCCATCAGGTTGTGTGTTTCATCCCAGATGTGAATATTGCCTAGAGATTTGCAAATCAGAAGTTCCAGAATATCGAGAGGTTGAACCGGGGCACATGATAGCATGTCATAGATATGGCGAACTTCCATTTTTTTCACTCTAATCGTTATGACTGAATAGAATCATACAGGAGTCCATGTATCAAGTCAGCGACAGAATCAACCGCTAAATTCCAGCTATTCACATCTTCAGGTGGTAATTCTGAAGCGCCAAGTATACGTCGCATCTTTGCGATTTGACCAGTATGGTAAATGCCATGCATGTATGTACGTAGGATTGCCCACGCAACCGAAGGCCCTCCTTCTGGTGATGGAGGAACTATCCGAAGCTGTTCGATGCTGCAAGTATTGATCACCTCAGCAATCCGCTCTGTATTCTCATCAATTTTCTTTAGAATAATCTGTATGTCGGAATCATCAAATCGCTGACCGATTGGATTGTTACTTTTGTAGAACCAGTAAGTTTCAGCGCTTCCTATATGCCATAGAATACGTGCAATACTTTTGAGGTCCTCGTCTTGTGAGAGTTCCTTCAGCATCATGTCTTCAGTTAGGTCGCTGATTATACGTTTAAGATGTGTACGTTGATTATTATGGGCTTCAATCAACATTTTTCTAAACCATTCTTCATTCATAGTTCCTCATTCCTAGAGATTGTGACCAATTCATATTCGAGAGAACCTAATTTCATCATGTTACCGTGTTTAAAAAATGCATCCGATTTTCTCAAGAGCTCTCTAATTTTCGCCGATGATTCATTAGATGAATTCCCTACAGACCGCTCCATCTCTTTTGCAGTCGCAAGATCTAATGCTAGAGGATCTCTGGAACCAAAAACCCCAATATCGTGCATTAATAGCGGTGCCCCGTAACAGACGCAGTCACACATATCTGAGATATCTATGGCAAGATTGACAAAAAAGAAATTCTCAGGTCCTTTTGCTTTCAGAACACCTACTGCATTCTCAACTATTTTCTCAGCCATGTTTTGACCAGACCACGATGTTTTGAGTGCCCTCGATTTTGCTTTCCATCCACAGATTGATGAACAATGGCCGCATTGAATACATCGATCTGAGTCCACAATAACTGTATCAGCAACTGTGATACAGCGAGTCGGACAAACCGAAATACACAAAGAGCAACTTGCACCCTTACAGAGGGAAGTGTCTATCTCTAGACCTTTAGGAGAATGAACTGCAGTTTTCCCTTTTTTCGCAACCATTCCAACCCCCATATTCTTCAAAGTGCTAGCAAGTCCAATATGATGAAACTTAGAATGAGAGAGAACTACTACCTTATCAACATCATATAATGCAGCAGGAATAGGTACTGATTTTAGAAATTCACCATCAATTTCAATCTCAAGAAAATCTGATCCCCAGTAACCATCAGCAATAATGATTGGCGCACCAACAGTTCCTTGAGTGTATCCATTCATTGCGGCACGTGTGTAATAGTCTGGAGCAGTTGTACGACCTCCATAGGGTCTGTTGTTACCATAACCTAGACTGCAAGTATCCGCAACAAACGGAATTCCCCCATTCCTTTTCACAAAATCGACTATGGTTCGAACATATGCAGGACGTATATGGTTGGTATTCCCCCAGAGGCCCATATGTGTCTTTATCATGACCTTTTCGTTTTCTTTGAGATCTGAATCAAGTCCAATCTTGGTCAAAACGTGCTCCACTTTATCTAGCATGTTGTATTGGGATGTAGTATTTCGGTCTGAGAAGAATACTTTACTCATGTTTCTCACTATTCGCTGCAGAATGCATCTTCAGGTAAAAAGAGTTCTTGATGGAAAAAAACTGGTTTGATTGTCAGTTTCCGAACCATCTGGTTCTATTCTATGCACATATTGGGGTGTAGATAACAAAAAAACGACCTTGCGTATTGACTCGAATACATATGCCATTGAGTCCATGTATATCTTGACAAGGAACAATTGTAGTGAAAGACTCCAGCATTGGAGCGGACTGTTATTCTCTTTGTCTCCTCACCGATTCTCTCTAAAAGGTGGTCCCGAATTCATGCATCCCCTCCCTCGGGGCCACCAACACTCCTCTTTCTCTTAAGAAATAAGAAGGCAACTATGATTTTTGAGGCGTTTGAAAAACATTCTCAATTAATAGTAGGGCGGGTAATTCACCTGTTAATGGGCGCATTCTCTGGTGTATTCGCTCACTGAAAAGAAGCTCAAACTTCTCTGTAAAGTCATCTACTTTATCAAGTAATATCCTATAAGGTGCATTTGCTACTAATGCAGTAACTACTGTACTACCATGTGAAAAAAGAATCTCATTCGATCCTATTGATACTCTCCTAAATCCCTCTTCGGATTCAGTAATCTCCTTCAACATATCTTGAAATCCTGAGATGCCTGCAGCAGCTAGGTCCTCATCGAACTTGTGTTCCTCATTAAAGCTGTGATAGAACATGAGAATTCCACCTTCAGCTATCACATACAATTCGTTAACTTGCTCCGGCCAATCAAGTTCATCATATGCGGGAGATTGGATAATAGAACCACCAAACATCATTATACCGATCGTTATGAGTAGGAGGCCAAGTAAATAGTAATCGACTCCGAAATTCACTAGAACTACGTCATTTCTAAGGACGAATCCTACGAATCCTATTATGATTCCAGTTGAGAGAAGTTGATAACTCAACTGAGTTTCATCAGAAGTGTGAGCTCTGAAATATCGAAAGAAAAGTAACATAAGAATGAATACGAGACTTCCAAAACCAAATGCTAAGATCCTCATTACATCCTGAGGAACAAAAATCGTTACAACTGTGATAAATAGTCCAGAGATAGAAAATACTGATTTTGTTTTATACGGGAGTATCCTTTCAAGAGCAAAAAAGAATGCAGTTATTGAAAACATGATTGAGATATATCCCATCTTTATCCAAAACGCATTTTCAACCGCTGAAAGAACAGCTACATCTGTAATCATGAAACTGAAGGCGTTTGTTGCAAGTCCTAACAAGAAGATTGCCCAAGCAAGGCGGATATCAACTATTTTCTTAAGGGGACCCCGTATCCAGACAGATATGAGATAGAAAAGGAAGAAGATAGAATAGAAAATTACTCCTGAAGATAACATGATAATTAAATCCCTCAGAACACCAGATTCTATCAGCTGCATGATTTCGTTCACCAAGTAATGGAAGAGGTCATTGGATAACACAGAAAATGCAATTAATAGTCTATTCTCGATGAATAAATTCGGGTTCTGCTCTATCCAACGTATTTTAAAAGAGCATCAAAATCGATGTGCAGATGTGTGAAATATGTCTGGAAATGATATTCTCTTAGATGTTAAGAATCTACATGCATATTATCCCTCGAGAAAAGGTATTATCAAAGCGGTCAGAGATGTTTCATTCACTGTAAGACCTGGAGAATGCCTTGGTGTCCTAGGAGAGAGTGGTTGCGGAAAGAGCTCGATGGCATTGTCACTTGTTGGTCTCTTCAACCGAATGGCAAGATTTAGAGCAGGTGCTGCTGCAACTCCAGGACTTCTAAATGAGTTTGAGAAAGAAGGAGAAGAAAGAGCAGGAACAAGAGGACAAGTCGTTTTTCGAGGTAGAGATATTCTGCAGCTTGATGATGAAGAATTAGTAAAAATTCGAGGAAAGGAAATATCTATGATTCCTCAAGGTCTCACTCATGCCTTGAATCCTCAATATTCAGTTGGTATGCAAACCGGAGAACCAATGGAAATTCATGATGATAATGTTCGCCTACTAGAGATGAAGAAGAAAGTGCTAGAGTTTCTTAATCTAGTTCAGCTCGCAGACTCTGGAACAAGATATGTATTGGATCCCGGATGTTTTAGCGGAGGAGAAGCACAGAGAATCCTAATTGCAATGGCATTGATTTCTGGACCATATCTAGTAATTGCTGATGAACCGACAAGCGCTTTGGATGTCACAATCCAACGACAAATAATGAACGTCCTTCAGATGATAAAGGAAGAGTTTGATGTTTCTATCATTCTGATTAGTCATGACGCAGGAGTTATTGCAGAACTCTCAGATAGGGTTGCAGTGATGTATGCAGGAAGAATGATGGAAATAGGAGAAGCAGTACAAATGTTTCATCATCCTTCTCACCCGTATACAATGGGATTAATGGGATCATTTCCCACCATAGCCATGATGAGGATGCGCGCAGGTGGGAAGAGACCCACACTCAGAGGGATTAAGGGTGAACCACCAGATATGAATGCACTGCCAGAGGGATGCCCTTTCCATCCTCGCTGTGACTATTGTATCGACATTTGCAAAACAGAATTCCCAGAATTTCGAGAGGTCGAGGATGGTCATTGGATTAGCTGTCACCGGTACGGTGATATTCAAGAAGAATAAGGCGTGAGCGCACAAAGCGCTCACAAAAGGGTTACCTAATCGAGATAAGCCCAAGAGAACCGCGACCAGCAGAGATTTAGAAGGAGAATGATCAATCCAACTTCCAATGAATACGGTATCCAGACTTGTCTGATGCCCCATCCTCCCGGCGAGGATAGATACAATGTAATATCCAGATATATACATGTTTTGTGATGGTGTGAATCAAGAGGCAGCGTGGCGCCAAATACATGTAAAACAAGAAATATCAGTAATTGATTTCAAAAAACAACTCGAATCTTGTTGTCACTCTTTCGAATCCAACATCCTTGTATGGTATTTGCCACAATTCTCCTGATTCTACTTCAGTGAAAATGTTTCGAACTCCGATTTCATAAAGGAAAGCAGCACTACTACTAAGTATTTCAAAGCTAACAGGTCGCTCAAATGAATCAGACTGAAACATCCAGGCTTGAAGCCGATGTTTGTTTGTAAGATAAACGTCTACCTCTCCACTCTGTGAATTTTTTGCAGAAATCCTGTATGCATGCCTCCACGGAGACATAAGGCTTTCAATTAAAGACTGCATCTGATAAGGAACTTGGAAGGGTAGAAGCGTTATATCATCGTCCTGGTTTGAGATAATTTCCGAAATCTCGCATTCAAACTCCTCGGGTGTTTCCTCTAGAAAACTTCTCATTACCGATTTGGCTCTACCTGGAGAAAAGAGATACTCAGCAAGAGTATCAAGTGAACGAGTACATGTTGTTGGAAGCCATGTTTTAACTAGGTTACAACCTGAACTTCTAGCAAGTTGCAGCAAGTGATCCAGCAGGATTGATCCCGAAGTACTAGCAATGGGAAGAACACCGAAATCAAGAATTGATAGCTCTTTTTTGTCCTTGTCAATTATATATGAACAAATTGCAGAAGGACGTAGTTTCTCGTAGCTTAGAAGAAAAGTAACACCATGTATATTGAGATATTCTGCAATCTTCTCAAGAGTACTACTACTTAGAGGAGAAAATCGCAGTGATTGTTGCATTACCTGATTGTACACATTTGACCAATCATCAGTAGTTTCATTATCAAGAATCCTAACATGTGCCTTCGACACGAGAGTTCAAATTTACCTGGTAGAAAGGTACTTTTCAACATTACCAACTGTAATGCCAACCAAAAGACCTATCCGGAAGGATTAGGAGCGCAAATTATGTCATCCAATTTTCTCTTTCCATTAGATGCTCTTCAAGAATATGAACAAAGAAATTCTGTGTCATTTCATATAACTCAGGAGCAGATGGAAGAAGGGGAGGAGAGAGGAGGAACAAGATTAAGAAAATCCCAGTTATTCTCTGTCGCTAAACAGCAGAATCTAAGAGATGATTTGCAATTGTGGGTCCAGTCGTTAGCTGACAATTTTAATCCACTATCATTAGCTCTTTTCGTTTTCAACGATGCAGTATGGAAAATAATGCAAAGGAAAGAAGAATCAACAGACACTATGTTACCCATGGTGACAATACCGAGATATTTCTGGAAGCAAACCTCAATTAGCCCAGGAAATCCCTATGGATCTGTACGAGATACCTTCCATAAGACATCATGCTTATTCAATCCAGGAAACACTTTTTCGATAATGGGAAATGGTGGAGATTTTTGTGGTATTGTAGAAGCACAAGTAGCTGAACAAGAAGCCAGTCGACGACCAGTTATAGAACCGCACCTACCCGGGCCTACAAATCCTGTTCCGAAATACGAACCTCAGGATATAGGAGTGAATGTTTCTCTCACAGATATTTCTGTTGAGATTTATACTAATCCACAGAAAAGAATGGATTATACATTTTCAGATCATCCGAAAGTATTCTATGATCATGGGATGGCATTAGCTACTAATGGAGCTAATGTTCAACTCAGAGTGGGGAGAAAGAGACCTCAGACTCTCTATGGAGATGTATGGGTTCTTTTTGGAAAGAAATGGAGACCCGATACAGATCCACTCAATATAATTCAATTTCATGTTTGGCTGAATGCTCTCTATGAATGTATCAAGCACTAATATCGTATGTACTACTTCAATAGAATTTTAAGAGGTGAATCTGGGTCCGGCAGTAATTATTCTATTGAGGAAAATGGATTGGAACTTAGCTTAACCTTCTTTGCCACAGGTGGTATTATTATTCTTTACAATATCTGGCGTGCAAGAAGGTTGAAAATGTACACAACATTGACCAAGACTCTAGCTTCAGAGTATGATATCACAGACCTTGACAAAACTGGACAGACAGCCTACACAAACTGCATTTCACATAGGTGGGTGATAGACAATCTGGGTAGAAAGAAACATGGTAAATTTGGAAGGATGTTTCAGGAGAGATTGTTCGAGAACACACTTACCACATTTATGTCGTTAGCATTCATTTTAGGTACTGGAGCTATGATTTTCGGTATACTCATTATTAGATCAATCGAAGTCGCAGGCATGTCGCTATTTGTGATATTCGTTGGTGTGATGGTAGTTCTAGGACCAGGAGATACCAAAGTGTCCGAAGATCTATTACTCGAATTATCAAATTATAATGTGCAAGATTTATCCAAGGAAGATTATGTCTATGCTGAACTCTCAATAGAATCTGTCCGCAGATGGATTATTATTGCCATTGGAATTGGAGCTTCTGTTGTGATCATTTCTCCTTGGGCGGAAATCATTCCAATACTAGTTGCGAGTATTATAGCAGCCATTACTACATATCTTATTTGGAATCCAGCATTGTTCCTTTCAGAGATTTCATTTCCACTAGCGATAGCGTACTTGTCAATTATTCTCCCACTCATGCTCTATACTCTTACTCTTCTTTTTCGTAGGGTACGGAGTGGAGATGAAGAACAAAATGGCGCTAGTATTCAATGGTAATTATAATCGATGAATCAGGTTAGAAAGTCTATAATGGAAAGAAAAACACCTATGAGAAGTATGAATACTGAAGACACTAAGAACATCTTGCCTCTTTGAGCCCATTTCCAAGCGAGAGAAGGTTTCCCGTCGCTGTCATATCTTTTTTCATCATCAAGTGGAGACCTTGACATCATACAAGATCCGAGTATTAGGAAAATCCCAAATTCGAGAATTAAATAACTTCCAGCTGTTGATAAAACTAGAATATTGGGATTGAATAAGACCAAGATAAAGGCTACAAAGATGTCAATCACTGACAATAGACAAGCAATCGAGAGAGCTTCTAACAAGGTACGAGATATCAACGGCATCTTACATTCATCCTACAAGAGCTGAAAGAAGGAGTGTCAATCCGAATAGCACCAAGATTAGAATTATCAATGGAAGGAAAATGGTTTGCAGTGATGCAATAAAAAGAGCAAGGTAGTCCTTCCCAGTAAGATGAACTGCCGTTATCTTTTCGTCTTCCGTACGTATCCTATAATCTCTCCAAGCCTTCTCATCATCAAATTCATTTTGATGATTAGATTCATTGTCATCATAGTTATCGCTCATACTCGCACCTCCGTTGTAATGTGATTGATTCTTGATTAATCACACGGATGAGCTTGGTTAGTTACCCGCATCTTCAACAGCCTGCGCATATTCTTGCTGTGCACTAGTTCCGAAGTCTAATTCACCAGCGAAATGACATGCGACTAGATGACCACCACCAGTATCACGCAATTCTGGTTCTTCTTTCCAGCATTTTTCCTGTGCAAAGATGCATCTTGGGTGGAATCTGCAACCAGTCGGAGGATTGATTGGACTAGGTACTTCTCCTGATAGAATCTGAGCCTTTCCAGCAAATCGAGGATCAGGAATAGGAACAGCAGAAACCAGGGCAAATGTGTATGGGTGTGAAGCTGTTCGGAAGATATCTCGAGGTGTAAGTTCTACTATTTTCCCAAGATACATGACCGCAATTCTATCACTCATGTGTTTTACTACACTAAGGTCATGTGAGATGAACATATACGTTAAATCCATCTCGTCTTGAAGGTCTTTCATCAGATTCAAAGTCTGTGCTTGAACTGATACATCAGTGCTTGATGTCGGTTCATCCATTACAACGAACTTGGGATTCAATGCCAATGCTCGAGCAATGCAAATTCTTTGACGTTGACCACCACTAAACTCGTGTGGGAATCTATTGAGATGCGATTCGGTTAGACCTACCTTCTCGAGAAGGTCTAAGACCATATCACGCATTCTTGGACCTCTAGCTATACCATTAACAACAAGTGGTTCACCAACAGAGTTCTTGATTGTGATTCTTGGATTTAAAGATGCCATTGGGTCTTGGAAAACAATCTGCATTTCTCTTCGAACATGTCGAAGGTCACTACCTTTGAGGTGAGTGATATCCTTTCCATCGAACTCAATGGTTCCATCAGTTGGATCAATCAGACGTAGAATGGTTCGTCCCAGAGTCGTTTTTCCACAACCACTCTCTCCAACTATACCAATTGTTTCACCTCTGTTAATATCAAAAGATACATCATCAACAGCATGGACTTTACCTATTACTCTTCGAAAAACTCCTCCAGTCAGTGGGAAGTATTTCTTAAGGTTCTTAATGCTTAAGATAGTATTACTAGACAATTCATGAACCTCCTATTCCAATGGATTATGACATGCTACCCAGTGTCCTGGACGAAGCTCCTCCAGCTTAGGTTTCTGCTCTTTGCAGATACTTGTAGCGTATTCGCACCTTGGATGGAATCTACACCCAGAAGGTGGAGTGATTAAATTCGGCACTGTACCAAGTATCTGCGGTAGGCGATCCTTGGTTTCATGTAGCTTAGGAACCGCAGTGAGTAGTCCTGAAGTGTATGGATGAAGAGGTGTTCGAAATAGCTCTTCAGTTGCACAAGACTCTGCTGTAGTACCAGCATACATTACATTAACCCAGTTGCAGGTTTCTGCAACTACACCCATATCATGAGTAATAATCATGATAGATGTGCCTATCTCTTCTTTCAGCTGATTCAAAAGATTGAGAACTTGTGCTTGTACTGTAACGTCCAAAGCGGTTGTTGCTTCGTCACATATGAGTATTTCAGGATTGCATGCAAGTGCCATAGCGATAAGAGCACGTTGGCGCATTCCACCAGACAACTCATGAGGATACTGAGTTGCAATAGTCGCGGGAGAAGGCATCCGCACCATCTCTAGCATATGGATTGCTCTTCTCATAGCAGCTTTCTTTGCATCTTTATCGTCTGGTTCAGGAGGATCCTCAAGCATAGACGAGTAATAATCGATCTTTTCTTGAATGTGAATCTTCTGAGCATCTTCAGCAGACTTAAGAGATGCTTGTAGCTCCTCTATCTTCATCTCGAGAACATCTATCCTCAGATCTTGATGTAACAGAACAACCTCTGCAATTTGGTCGCCAATTCTAAATACAGGGTTAGGGTATGTTGCAGGATCTTGAAAGACGATTGCAATATCCCCACCACGAGTATGAAGAATTTCTTCTTCCGACATATTGAGGAGATTTACTGTTTCAAATTCACCTGTTTCAGGAATTCTCTTATGGAAAAGAATCTCACCTTCTTCTATCCGACCAGGTGGTTCAACGAGTCTAAGAATCGAACGAGCTGTTACTGATTTTCCGCAACCCGTTTCACCTACAACACCCATCGTATCTCCTCGTCGAAGGAATAAATCTACACCTTCAAGAGCCAGGACGGTTCCCTCATAGGTATAGAAGTTTGTAACGAGTCCTTTGACTTCCAAAACGAGATTATCAACGTCGGACATTTCCTTATCTCCTCCGTAATTTTGGATCCATAATATCCCGTATACCATCACCGACTAAGTTGAATGCCAATGCAACAAGCAAGATTGCAATTCCAGGGAAGAAGACTGCCCAGGGGGCAATCATGAAGTATCCCTGAGCTATCGATATCATGTAACCCCATTCTGCTATGCCAGCAGGTGGGCCAAATCCAATGAAAGCCAAACCTGCTGCAACAAGGAGTACTGAACCGGTATCCATAGTAGCCTGTACTATGATTGGTTGAATTGTATTTGGAATTACATGCGAGATTAATATCCTCGAATCACTAGCACCAACAGACCTAGCAGCTTCTACATACAGCTTCTCACGTTCAGCAAGGACTTGACCTCGAACCAACCGTGCGTATGCTGGCCACCAAGTTATCATTAATGCGATAGAGATATTATCCATACTCCTTTCACCAAGAGCCATAACGATAGCCATAGCAAGAACAAGGCCTGGAAATGCAAAGAAGACATCTGTAACTCTCATAACGAGTTCATCAATCTTACCACCATAATAACCAGCAACGGCTCCAATCAATGTACCAACTGTAACAGCTACAAGTACGACTACAAGAGAAATACGCAGATCAATTTGTGCACCGTAAAGGATTCTACTGAAGATATCTCCACCAGAATCATCCGTTCCCCAATAATGTGCAGGTAATGCTGGATTGTTACTTGGAGATCCAGGAGGTAGATTTGAATCTGCCCAAATTCGTGTTTCTGGTCCATAGGGAGCAATATAAGGAGCAAAAATGGCTAATATAATGAAGATTGAAAGAACAACAACACCACCAACAACGAGAGGGCTTCTTCTTAGCAAGTATAGGCTATAACGAGTTTCTTTCATTCTCGGACCCATATCTTCTCTAAAATTCGGGAACCAGTAATTCTTCACATCTTGAAAGACAAAGATAAGAATCAATGAGAGTAGGGGCAGTGCTGCCAGTGCAAGTCCAATTAACCCAAGGGACATGTAGACAACAATCACTAAGATATTAACGTACATAGAATTTGCGAAAGCCCACATCTCAGTTTTCTTGACGGCTATAGAGATTCTATATGTGATATATCCCATAACGAGTGATATCAATGCTTGAAGCCCAGAAGCAACAATAAATTCAGGTGGATCAACTATCCCGAAAATAAGTATACCAACATTAGAAATGATAATACCAAGTCCAAATACTATACCTAAAATCGCAGAGAATAGAAGTATCCAATAGACAATTTGGAATTGCGATGAATATTCAGGTCTATTGTCGCCGTAGTTTAAAGTAGTTTCCACTCTAAATTACCTCCTATCCAAATCTAATCCTCGGATCCAATGTTCCGTAGATTAAATCGACAATCAGATTTGCTGTCACAAAGATAAGAGCAACTAGCAAGGTGAATCCGTTTATCGCCGCTAAGTCTGAGCTCAAGATTGCACGCACTGCCCACCGTCCTAAGCCTGGCCAATTAAAAATGGTTTCAGTAAGAACTGCACCAGTTATGAGACCTCCAAAAGCCAGACCAATTACTGTGACTGTCGGTATCATTGCATTTCTGAGCGCATGACGATATACTACAATCCGTTCAGTTAGACCCTTTGACCTTGCAAGTGTTATGTAGTCCTCTTTGAGTACTTCCAACATACTTGATCGCATCATTCTTGTGATAATTGCGAGAGTGAGGTATCCAAGACAGAATGCAGGCATTATCAAGTGTAAGACTCCATCGACGAAGAGTCGGATATTACCAGCAAACAAGAGTGAATCAACAAGCAGGAACCCGGTAGTATACTCAAAGTCTCTGAAATTAATCAGTGAATATCTCTCTCCAGGTGGAAGATGAGGCAGATGCATTATAGTGAGCTGATAGAATAATACATACTTTAGCATTAATGCGAACCAAAAGATTGGCATTGACACCCCAGCGAGAGAAAAAATCCTAGTGAAATGATCGACCATCTGATCTTTCCTTGTGGCCGAGATGATTCCGAGGGGAATGCCCAAGAGAATCGAGAAAATCATTGCAATAATTGATAGCTCAATTGTTGCAGGGAACTTTGTCGCAATTACCTCAAGAACAGGTCGAAAACTTGTAGATGTGCTTATTCCCCAATCACCCTGAAACAGGTTGGAGAGGTACAGGAAATACTGTATATGCAGCGGTTCATTAAATCCATGCGCTTCATAAATAGCTGGTATGGCTGATGCGGGTGTATTCTCATTGATATACATCGCGACTGGATTTCCAACAACATAGGATAGGAACCATGTGATAGTAAGGACTCCGAATATAACCGGAATTGCCAGTATTACCCTTCTAAGGATGAAATCCCTTAGTTTCATTTGGAAGGCCTCCTTCGTTAGCAGAAAACTAGCTTGAAACCAGTTTTCGTACTTGGCATCTTGCGTATTTCGTCGGTTACTTAAGGATTTGCCTCCCAGTAGTATGATTCTCGAATCAATTAGCCGGAACCTATATTAGACTCGACACTTCTCACAATTAGCTATTCGCAGTTCGCGAACTGAGAGGGCTATAATCAGATTTGATTATAGGCCTCCAATGTAAAAAAGAGAAGAAGGAGGATAACATTGGAAAGAAACCAGATCTTAGCGATCGTGGTTATCGTAGTTATCGTCGGAGCTGCTGGAGCTTTTATTTTGTTCCAGCCACAACCGCCTACTGGTCAGGTCTTTGTACGTGAAACAATAGGCAACCCCGACTATATGGATCCTCATAACAACTATGAGTCATTTGGATCCGGTATCGCATACAATGTATATGAAACACTATATACATATGAATGGGATACTCTACGAACCGATCCTGTTGTTCCATTGCTTGCTACGGACCTGTCAATATCTGCGAATGGATTAGAATATACATTCACCCTACGACAGGGCGTGACATTCCATGATGGAACACCATTTAACGCATCTTGTGTCAAATATAACTTTGAGCGAATGCTAGCTACATTTGACCCAAGTGGTCCAGTTTGGATGGTTGCAGAACCAATCTATGGTGGTCAGGCAATAGAAGACGCAGTCTTTGGTGATGGTCCTGGAACAGCTGCTCACATTGGCAATTTCACTGCTTGGAAAGCAGCCAATGATGCTGGCACAGGAGCAATCACAGTAATTGATGACTACACTGTAAAAATCAAACTTGCATACGCATACACTCCATTCCTAGCGGCCATTACTTACGAAGTTGGTGCTATGATCAGCCCATCTTGGGTTGAAGCAAACGGTGGAGTTGTAATTGGTTCTCACAATGAGTATGTTGATGAACACACCTGCGGTACAGGACCATACATGGTCACTGAATGGACCGTAGATGAACACATCATTCTCGATAGATACACAAATTACTGGAGAGCCGCAAGTGCAAAAACCCAATTCCCATATGCTGGAGCTATTGATGAGGTAATCATCAAGACCAACGAGGACGTCAACAGTAGAATTCTCAACCTTCAGGGTGGAGAAGCTGATTCTGTTTACTGGCCTCCAACTCACGCATACTCAATCTACAACAACGTATCTCCACCTGCATTTGCAAGCAACGATGGTACTTCTCAATCCCTTGATTCTAATATCAAGGTCTACGCCAAGTATCCAACATTCACGATTGCGTCAATCCACTTCACAATGACTGACACAATTAATGAAACGACTCTTGGTACAGTAATTGAGAATCCATACAGATTGTTGAATGTTAGGAAAGCGTTGAGCTATGCATTTGACTATCAGACAGCCATTGATACCATTATCAATGGTTTCGGTCAACAGGGTCAGGGACCAGTTCCAAGAGGAATGTTTGGTCACAATGACTCAGCATATGTATATCCATACGACCTTAGTCTTGCCCAAGCTGCCTGGAATGATGCCATGGCGGATGATGGACTAGAAGCCATTCTGTCAAACAACTCATACCACCTTGTATTTTACTACAACTCTGGTAATGAGGCTCGTCGTAAGGCACAGCTCCTACTCAAGGATGGTCTTGAAGCCATGCTTGATTTGGAAGGTACAACTCAACCAGGTTCAGATCTTACAATTGACGTACAGGGAGTTGAGTGGTCAACTTACATCCATGCAGCAATTGCTGGTGAGGTAGGTTGTTGGATGATTGGTTGGGCACCAGACTACGCAGACCCAGACAACTATGTTGGTCCATACGTTAAGAGCACCGGTACCTATGCGTACTGGGCACGTTTGGAGGATTCAGAAGGATGGGATGCAGCAACTGTAGATGGTTGGATAAGCACTGCCGCACAGAGCCAGGATGACGCTGAGCGTATTTCTCTCTATGGAAAAATACAGGATGCAATCATTGATCATGCTGGATACATCTGGTGCTGGCAAACTGAGTCACTGTCTGTCACTGCTGCCAACGTATACAACTATCAATACGTTGCCAACCCGATGAAGACTATGGCCTACTGGTATCACGTCTACAAGTTGTAGAGGAACTAAACTTAGTATAAAGAGCAGAGAGTTTTCTCTCTGCCTCTAACTTATTTTTACACTATCATGTCGCAATGAGCGAAGACTACGCACATCAGAGTACTTAAAGAGCAAAATGGCGAGATTGATTTTGGTGTAGGTGCCATTGACCACTACGACTAAGAGCCCAAATATCAACAATATGACTACATCCCAAATGCTGTCCCTCTGGTGGAAAGAGAAATGGGTACGAGGACTAGTACTTGCCCTCTCACCAATTGGTCTTGTAGATGCCCTGTTCACAGTCCTATTATTCCAAGCACACGGACCAGATTTCGAATATAATCCCATCGTCCGAATTGCACTAACAAGTGACTGGTGGTTTGTCTGGATTATTATGGATATTTTTTCATTTGTGATTTTTGCGATGATTGCGGGTTCATATTATATTCATACAAGATCAAGTATTTTCGGTAATAATACTGGTTGGCTTTCTGGATTGATTGCACTCCGGGTAGGAATCGCAATTTACAACATCTTCCTATACTACAATGACTTGTATCCGATATTCTGGGGTTCACTAGTTGGTTTCGTAGCTTATCTTTTTGTTAATCGACTCCTTAGTAGAGATAAAGATATCTCAGTATCGTCATTTAAGAGATATTGGAGAGCAAAATACGATAGATTGCAAGATAGAATCATAATGAGGGGTATTGATAGAAAAAAGGCGGAAGATGTTACAGAAACCGAAACATTCCCGGTATCAACAGGAGTCTGGTTACGACGGGCAGGATTCATGTCAATGGCAATTCTTGTTTTCGTAAGCACACCCTTCGTCCTCGTTACAGTTGGTGCTTTGACTGGTGGCTTAGGTTGGACACAACAATATGGAAATAGCTTCTATTGGAATGAAGTGTCTGCTTCAGCATTTATTGCAGGTTTCTTTGCTGTCATAGTTTTGATTTCAATTATGATGTATTTCATAATCAGGTCATTCACAGCTCAAGATGGAGCATGGTAAAAGGGCAGAAGAGTAGATTCAATGCGCCCCATCACAGCACTTTCATTTACCCATTGTTAGAGCCATGATAGCTTTCTGAACATGCAGGCGATTCTCTGCAACATCGTAGACAATGGATCTCTTACTGTCACATACATCATCTGTTACCTCTGCATTTCTATCAACAGGTCCACAATGAGTAAAGAAAGCATCGTTAGTTTTAGCCATCCAATCCCTTGTTGTTATCCATTCATCATATTTAGCAGCTATATCGATTTCCTTCTTCTTGGCAGCATCTACACCGTTCTTGTTCATATCGTCATAGAAACCAGCAGTCATCCAATTTCTTGAATACACAAAGTCTGCACCTTCGTAGGCTTCCTCTAAATCATGAACAATCTCAAACCTGCTACCAGCCGCGTTAGCATTCTCCTCGCACATTTTGATAACATTGAGATCTAAATCATATCCAGGTGGATGAGCAAGTGTGACATCCATACCCAAACGACTGTTAATCAAAATGCTCTCTTGAACTGAGCACCATGATCGAACTAGTGCCCCTTTGCCCCAAACTTGAACGAACTTTTTACCTTTCAGGTTTTTTCCCCCATGCATTCGGTAGCCCATAACATCTGCAAGTCCCTGACAGGGATGATACATATCATGTGCCATGCTAATAATAGGTACAGATGCATGGTCCGCATACTCTTGTAATAGTTCGTGACCCTGTCCATAATTTTCTATGGCAGTTTCAAGGATGCGAATACCAATTCCCACAGCATACCTACTCATCACTTGGGCGGCATCTTCAACTGTTTCTCCAGCGCTCTTTGCACTCTTGAGTCTCATCGTTTTTGGTTCAAGAAATTGTGCATGCCCACCTAACTCAGTAGCAGCTGCCTCAAAGGATTGGCGAGTTCTCACAGAAGGATTGTAGAAAAACATGAAGAATGTACGACGGTCCAGACAATTATTCAATGGATGATCATACCTGTTTGCTTTCATCTCAAAAGCAAGTTCAAGAGTCTTTTCTAGTTCTTCGATACTCCAGTCTTGTGTGCACAATAAATCGCGACCTTTCAAATCAACCATAGTCATCACTCCCCAAAACGGAGAGGTAAGTTGGATTTAGGTCTATCGGGAAATGGTACAATCAAGGTGGAAAGGTGTTGTATATCATCATCTTCGCCAATGCACCCATCTTTCATCATATCTCCTGTCTTTCCAGAGTTCTTTTGTCCTATTCTTTGCATCCTCTCTGGAAACCCAGAAGTTTTTGATTCCATCTTGGATTCGACTACGACGAATTAGATTTCCATCTTTATCAGTACAATGCCAGCAATACCTATTGTCAGGGTCTTCTCCACCAAAGTCTTCCTGTTTCACTAGTGGTATACCACATTCTAGACAGTAGGTTACTCGCTGCATCTTTCTTAACCACCTATAGATAGTAGCTACAAATTCTATATTAAGCGTCGTTAACTACGCAAGGGGTTTCGGTTCTGCATATAGGCCATTTTGTGGGTAGCACGTTTGCCGAAGGAATTTCTACTTCTTGTCGAATAAATATTACAATTCTTTGAGTGGCATGAAATTCCTTGGACTGTTAGATTACGTTTTCAAAATTTATATTTCAAATTGAGGCGCTTTATGAAAATCTGCATCAAGATTAAGACAAAGACAATTTATTAGACTGCCAAACACATCGGTATATCAATCAGATTTGATAATGTAAATGGTCCGCAATAATTCATAGGAAGCCTCACTCGATGTCGGAAGACCTAACGTTCACCTGTGGAATTTGTAAAAAACAGATTAATGCCATAGCTGATAGTAATTCTACTATAATTGAAAGGCAGATGCCTGAATTGAATTCAAAATCTGATTTGATGACATATCATATTGAAACACAATGCAATGAGAACGAGATTCATCTAAACTTGATCGTAGTTGATAGAGATGGAAGGTATCGGGGTCTCAAGCATTCTGAGGTAAGAGCTAGTAGAAGGATTAATGATTCCGTCCTGAATAACCTGAAGGATGTTCTTCGGTTCGGAAACGATTTAGCCAAAGGCATTTCAGTTACATTACGTGGTAATGGTATTGCAGTATGTGGGGAGGAAGAACAATGTAACAAATTTGCTGAGGTCATCCCACGTTGCTTCGCTCTTGATTCCTATGAAATTCGTCCTTGGATTTCATCTATACAAGACTTTGTAAAAGAATATGGTAACTCGAGTATGATAAGTCCAAGAACTATCGCATTACTAGATAGTGGGTTAATGCGCCAAGTTATTCAAACTCTAACTGAAGCACCCAGAATGGAGCTTCGAAATAGAACCGTAGTTGGTGCTGACGCATTGCCTTTCTCAACAAACCTTCTGAAGATGCTTCGTGCTGTTCCAGAAAATGAGCATAGAGCGATGCAAGCCCTTCTCGATACTCAACTTAGCTCACTACAAAAGAATCTCGACTTACTAGAAAATACTCTGAGAACTCCACTCTCTGAAACGATGGTGGTCAGAGCTGGAGACCTATCGGAAGTAGAGTTTCTAAATCAAATACTTGAGAGAGTACTATCCCCTCAGCAGCTCGCTGAAATCAGAACTTCCATTCGACCAGAAGATTTTGAGATTTTAGCTCCTCATTTGACAAGGAGAATCCCAGAGCTTAGTAGAGCAATGGGATATACTACCTAACCAACGAAAGACGTGCATGATATGAATGATGCTAGAGAAGAATTCCTTCGCGAAGTGAAGGCAGCGAAGAGGTTCTTTAAGATATGTCTGGTTGGAGATGGGGCTACAGGTAAAACTACTTTCATGAGATATATGGCAACAGGAGATTTAGTTGTCTGCCATGAGGGTTTAAAACGAACACCATACATGGATTTCGGTTCAACCAAATTAGATGACAAGACTGTACAAATAATCGATCTTGCAGGTCAGAGATTTGACGATGCACATCCGCTGGATCATATTCCTGTAGCAGCTTTGAAGTCAGCTGATATTATCCTATTCTTCTTCTCGCTTGAGAATTTCGAATCATTTCTCTCAGTTCAAAACTGGTTCAATGAAATCAAAGGCGTATTTGAAGCGTGGGGAACAGAGGTGCCAATTTGCATTCTGGTTGGCAATAAGAACGACCTCACAAGATGTGTTGAAGGAATAAATGGAATCGAATTTGTAATCAATAATCCTGAGTTTAGATTTTACTCTGAAATCTCTCTTTTGACAGGTAGCAGTGTTATCGAGCTTGTAGAGAAAGTACAGAGAATAATGGATGAAAGATAGCTTTCATTTAGTAACCATTTTTGATGATGTATGAAAAGATAACTCGTGAAATCACCTTTGATTGTTTTCTAACGTAAGAAAAGTGAAAATGATTGCTTTGAAACAATCAACCAAAACCGTTTTATCTCACGGAATAGGAGTGTAAAGAGATACTTCATTTCTAATTTCGCGTGAGGAGAACGCAATGGAAGAAGACGGTACAGATAGTACAGTTGAAATGGAAGTAGCGAGAGAGACATGGATAACCCGAATGGGATTCATTTTCGCAGTTTGGGGCTCAATGACTGGGCTTGGGAACGTATGGAATTGGCCATTCAAAGTGTCAGTTTTGGGTGGCGGACCATTCGTACTCATCTACATCATTATGCTCGCACTGGTTGGAATTCCTGTCGTATTGACTGAGTTTGTACTCGGTTCAACATTCAGACGTGGATTCCCCGGAGCACTAAAGAGAATCCATCCCCTCGGTGAATTCCTTGGCTGGTTTTGTTTAGTTAATACTGCAATACTTACAGCATTCTACACGGTGCTTATTTCATATGCAGCCGTTTATGCTGGGTATGCAATAACAATGTTGCCACTTGATGGTCCAATGGGTGCATCTACATTCACAGATCAACCAGGATTCTTTGTGAATATGTTGATGTCACCTATTGTCCTGATAGGATTGATAGTCATCTGGCTGGTGATATTCATAATTGACTACTTTGGCACAAGAGGTATTGAGAGATCAGTGATGATTCTCTTCCCACTAATGTGGATAATCCTCATTGTAATGGCATTTGTTGGCCTTTCAGGACCAAATGCAGCTGAGGGAATCAATTTCTATCTCAATCCAGCGCCTGAACAATTCATCAATCCAGATATGTGGTCAACGGCAGTATCTCTTAGCTTCTTCAAATTGAGTGCAGGAATGGGTGCTCTCACCGCGTATGCAAGCTACTTGCCACGTCGAGGAGAGTTGACCAATAGCGCGGTAACTACTAGTCTATTAGACACAACCTTTGCCTTTACTGCAGGTTTGGCAATCTTTCCGATTGCAGCAATGGCAGGTGTACTAGGTGCAGGTGGTGTCGGTTTCGCGTTTGTTGCATGGCCCGGTGGAATGACGATGGCAGGAGGCAATATCCTTGGATTTGCTTTCTTCCTGATGATGGTCTTCCTCGGTGTAACAAGTGCTATATCCCTACTTGAAGCAATAGTAACAGCGGTAATGGACAAGTTCGGATGGCCGCGGTCGAAGACAGTAATAATAATGACATTAATACTGTTCTTAGGTGGCGTACCATTCACGTTGTGGTTCGGACTGGACGATCCTATGGGAGCCGGAGATGTCGTTTGGGGATTGTATCTCTTAGATATCTTTGATTACTATGTCGAGAACTTTGGCTTAGTATTAGTGACGATGTTCATGATGCTAATCATGGGCTGGGTCTGGGGCGGCTCGAAGATACTTGATGCAGCGAATGAAGCTGGTGACTTCAAGCTACCATCATGGTACAATTGGGTGATCAAGGTAATCTCACCAATTGGTATTGTTGTGGCTCTTGCTGTCATTATATTGAATGGATTCTACGCTGTTGGAAGTATCATGGAACTCACAGCACCGCTGATTTGGGTAGGCATATGTGTCCTAGTAGCGCTGGTGTTATGGCGCTTGAAGGGGGTTGACTAAAAGATGGGTCTTATGGATGTCATCTTTGGACCCTTTGAGAGATGGGGAATGATGGGCGGATTCGTCCTCCTTATCATTGTTGCAGTGATAGGAGCGTTATTTGCAGTTGGTTTCATCGTGATTGGCGTTGAAATTCTGGCAGCCCTATCTTTCATACTTGATCTCGTACTCACATATGGAGTACTGATCATGTTCCTATACATAATGTGGTATCGTCGCCCTAGGTGATATATACCACCCCTCCCTTTTTTTTTCTATGTCGGGCAGTTGATTTACCATGACAGACAAAGCAGAAAATCTTCTAAAAATAATCAGACGCAGACGAAACATGTACTATGCATTCGGGATTTTTGTGTCAGTAGCATTGATGATAGCTGGCTACCTAGGATGGATGCTTCAAGAAGGAACTGAAGCTGGATTCAATAGTATCCAATCTAGTGTATTATTGACATTCGCGATGCTTTTGCTTGTTCTAGTTCCCACAAGAGACCTGAGGCGCATTGAGGCTATTATACATCTAGCATCCGAAAGAGGAGGAACACTCAAGGTAGAAGAGATAAGAAAGAACATAGGTCTTCCAGATGCCAAGACCATTTCTCTTCTAGTGTGGATGCAAAAGAAGAAGATGGTCGAAAAAGTGGAAACCACTAATAGATGGATCTTCCCTGACCTCAGGAAGAAGGATGAGTAAACTCGATTAAGCTCAGGTAAGGTCAGGTATGAACTAGATGGGTTTCTAAAACATCATCATAGTTGATAACGTGATTCACCTTCTTGTGGGGTTTGGGAGTACCTTTTCGTTCTAACCACTCACCTTCAATATCTATAATCCTGTGAGTGCCTTCTTGCGCAATCCTAACTCTTGACCAATTCCAATACTCAAGAGTACCTTTGTTTAGTGTTATTGATACAGATGTTTTTGCAGTGTCATAGCCGAGTACAAGCTTCGTTCTACGAGCAAAGTCCATATCTGTAACAATCTCCTCGGATTTATCCTTTGATTCTACAGGCATAGCAGAAATATGTACTCCAAATGATTCGTGAATGTGCCCAACCATTACCATAAAAGGTCTATAAGCATCCATTAGTTTTCTGAGTGCTGTACTTCCTTTGGAAGCACCCCATAAATGTGGAGGAACACCAAATCTTCCGAGATGATCGCGAATACCAAACGGTGGACTATGGGTCACGATCATTAGATCTTCAGGTTTTGCGTCTATTCGGTTCATGGGTTCTTTAAGAGCCCAATCCAAATTATCTTCAGTGCGCTCACCTGGGAATGTTTGATTAATAGGATTGGAACCTTCAACACCTATACATGTAAAGCCTTTGAGATCATGTATCTTTCCCGGCCATGTTACTCTCTCTGTTTGAAGGCCCATGTACTCCTCGGTTTCGTGTATTATATCGGTTTTCGAGCTTAGACTCTTGTCACATCCGAGATCAAGCAATTTGTCTGATGAGAGAGCCTCTAATGCATCATTTGTTGTGCCGGGAATCTCATAATTCCCAGCAACAAAATGAGTTGGAGCTGGCGCGTTTTCAAGAACCTCAAACAGCGTTTTCAGTTTATCAATACTTTCAGCTGCGACTTTTGTTGGATCTGCATCCTTCTTAATATAAGCTGGTTCAGCAAGATAGTCGCCATCGAATAAAATCACGTCAGAATTAAAACCTTCTATGTTTTCAATGAATTTCTTGACCTTTGCATACTCTTCATGTGGGTCGCCACTTCCAGTTATTTCCAGAATTTCTCTATCAGCAAAGTAAGAGTTCAGTTGGTCGGGATTGAGTTTTAGCTTCTTTGTCTTGCCAAACATTTGTTGTGCACCTCAAGAATATAAAAGAGCCATCCATTGGATTTATTTACTTAGCACATATCACTATTGCTATTCGTTGTTTAAATGCACTACACATCATGAGGTCATATATGTGTCGCTAGAGAATAGAATTTACATTGATTGCTTCGACGCGAATGGGCTTTATGAAGAAAATTATTCCAGAATTGTGATGGAAATGGAAGCCTTAAC
>JAEORG010000435.1 GCA_016841005.1 Candidatus Thorarchaeota archaeon
ATCCGTACTTAATCCTTGGATCAAGCACACCATATAGCAAGTCCGCTACGAAGTTTGCTAGAATTGCCGTAATTGCAATGATCATGAAAATCGCCTGGACGACGGGGTAATCAAGGATAAACAAGCTATCAAAGATATACCTTCCAAGGCCGTACCAGTTGAATACCGTTTCTGTAAGCGTCGCCCCGTTTATGAGGAATCCAAACGTCATTGCGATGATTGTGACCATTGGCAGCATCGCGTTCTTCAGACCATGCTTGTATAATACCTGATTCTCATCAAGTCCCTTTGCACGCGCAGTGAGGATATAGTCCTCAGTCATCACGTCGATGAGGTTGTTACGCATGTATAGGAAGTATCCACCATAACCTCCAACACCTAATGCAATCATTGGAAGAATTAAGTGGTGTAAGATGTTACCTGCAATCACCAAAGCTCCAAGAGGATTGTCCTTGGCAGTTGTCCACACCGAGTAGTCTATTGTACCACCTAGTGGAAAGTTGATGAAATTGCCTGTTAAAGCGGGTAAGTAAAACGAAAATATCATCAGCAGCATCATGCCTAACCAAAATATCGGCAACGCATAGATGAATAACGCCACAGTTACCGCACTGACATCTTTTCGAGAACCTGGATCTGCAGCAACCTTTACGCCAGTCCAGATACCAAGGATGATTGACACAATTGAAGATGTGCCCATAAGCAATAGGGTGTTAGGTAATCTTGCCATAATTTCATCCATGACAGGTCTCTGACTAACAAAGGAGATGCCGAAGTTGCCTGTGAACATATTCACGACATATCTCCAGAACATGTAGATCCAGTCAAAGATGTCTGGATCAGGCACTAGACCAAAACGAAGGTATAATTGCTCTAAAGCGTCGCGAGTGAGGTTTCTTCTAAGTTCCTCACTGATCATCAGGTCTACCGGGCTAACACCCAGTACAAGTGTGGGAAGTCTGAAGAGGAAGAAGTTGAAACATACTACTGCTACTACAAGTAGAAACATGTAGATGCTTCTCCTAATAACGTACTCTCTTAATCCCATAGTCCAACTCTCCAGACAGTACCTAGTGACGCTAAGTACTGTGAGACAATATAATTTGAATTCTATCTCCTAATAAGGATAGTGCTCAAGGAAAGCTGATTCAAAGTATGGAATATTGCAATATTTTCAAAGTAAAAATAAAAGAATTCAAAGAATGATGAGGCCCCGAAGGGCTCATCATCCAGTTGTTGACTACCTCTCGCGTAGTCTTGGATTAAGTACTTGGTCAAGTGTATGTCCAACGAAGGTGAAGGCCAAGGAGAGTATAGTAATCATCATTCCTGGGAATACAACTACCCACCACGCACCTGCACTAAAGCCTCCTGTGCCTTGAGCATCAGCAAGCATTCTGCCCCAGCTTGGAGCACTCGGATCAGTAAGACCAAGGAACGCAAGTCCAGATTCAGATAGAATTGCACCAACAACACCTAATGTAATGTTAGCAAACAGAATAGGTGTAACATTTGGAAGCACATGTCTGAAGATGATATAGGTGTCAGATGCGCCAATTGCTTTTGCTGACTCCACGTAGGCCTTGTTCTTCTCAGCCATGACTTGCGATCGTATCAGTCGCGATGTCCCCGTCCAACCCAGAATCGCGATAACAAGGATAATGTTCTGTATGGTTGGCCCAAGGAACGCTGCTAAGACCATCATCAGCGGTAAACTCGGTATCACCAACAAGAAGTCGACAAAACGCATGAGGGCTTCGTCAATCTTTCCTCCGAAGTATCCCGCCACCAGACCAACGATAACACCAACAGCAGTAGATAGAGCTGTTGCTAAAATACCGATTGTCAGAGACACTTGTGATCCATAAACTAGTTGGCTCCATGCATCACCGCCCTTGTCAGTTGAACCTAGAACGCCAAAGTAATCGCCGAATACTAGCATGCTGACTCGCTTGAAGTGAACAGTAACTGAACCATCATAGACCTCTTCATTTGTGTGTGTGCTGTTATAATCAGCACGAAAGTTATTCGTAGGTGCAAGACCTATTGCAACTGTCAGAATATCAGTTGGGTCTTCCTGAATTCCATTCTCATCTTGAATCATACCTCTCCATCCTTCAGCCATATCGAAGTAGTTTAGGTCAATTCTTCGATTCTGAAAGATTTCTGTATAGGGTGGGAATGATCTGTAGATTTGCTGCCAGTTTCCACTTGAGTCAATAAGCCACATGTATACCTTGAACATCAGACCGCCATTGGTCTCGGTTGCAAAACTACCTGTAGTAGTCACTGCTAGTTCAAGAGTCATGTTTACATCACTTGGTAGTCGATTATATGTCCAGTTAAACGATTGTGTAAAGAAAATGAAACTGTTGGAATCAGGCATTTGTCCTGTAGGATCTAAAAGCCTCCAATCCATATTAGGATCTGAAGGTGAATGTTCCCATGCCAAATCCATATATCCTGCTCCATCAGACCCAGCATATTGATGCCCTGAAAACTCCGAGGATCGTGAACCCCTTGTTTGTATAACATTTGCATTTGGATCCAAGAGATATTGATCAGGCATATATTCTCCAGTGCGTACACCCGAAGGATCGAATAGAGCCATCCAACCTGGGGCTAAAAAGCTCGGTGCTACCTTATGATTTGGTGAAGGATCATGCGTTGCAAGAACTGGGGCACCAAATGCCATGCCCACATAGAACATCAGCACGATAATACCAAGGATTCCAATCTTATGCTTCCGGTACTCTCTCCAAAAGCCGCTCGCGCTTACGTACCAGTTGCTATCTTTCCATCCGCCTTTCCTAGAATCTGACACATTGAAGGCCTCCGTGTTTAGGAACGACTGTGTTATAATCTATCAGTCGCTCTCTATTCACTCATTCTTCCAACGAAGTGCCCGAAGTTTATACTAAAAAAGGGTTCTGTCAAGGCGTCAAAAACGAAAAATCGACTAAATTGGTTATATTGAGGTATGGCAAAGTTACGTGGTTCATTTTGCCGATACGTGTCGATGATTAATTTAGTAAATTATTGTTGATTTTCAACATCATCCTCATCAAGAGTGTCAAGAAAAGGATCTGATTCATCTGCCTTTGCCTCGGCTTCGGCTTTGTCTTCTCTCTTCATTCTCTCTTCTCGAGCCTTAATGATATCCTTTGTTCTACGAGAAGACGCCCATAAATCAGCAAAGACCATTCCTACAAGAAAAACAACCAGAACTCCCGTTAAGGCGATAATTGCGCCAATAAACCGTAAAGCCTCATGAAGGAACATCAAACCAAGTCCTCCAAACACCATAATAAAAGGAATCGCAAGAATTCTTTTTCGAGGCTCATTTCTTGTTTCAGGGAACGCACGTACTTTTCCGGACATCACTATTCAACCTAGATGGCATTCAAGTCCCTTTTACTATTTTCGAACTATGCTGATGAGCGGTATTTTTCAAATTGACCAGATTTATTCTAATAATTATCTAATTCTTGCCGTGTCTGAGACACTAATAAACCAAATTCAACGATTGCCGGCAAGCTACAGTGTAAAACCTTGCGTGCTTATGCAGAAACGTATTTAAGACGTGGACTGGCAGCAACGCGCGTTACGGGTGTGATGGAAACCCAATTTACACTATTTGGAGTGTACGGATAAGATGAATCTCCTAGACATTAGGAATCTCCGCATGTATTACCAGACACAGAAAGGTTTGGTCAAAGCGGTAGACAACGTTAGCCTTGAGCTAGATGTCGGTGAGTCAATCGGTCTTGCAGGAGAGAGCGGTTGTGGTAAGAGCTCCCTCGCATATTCTATAATGCAGCTATTACCTCCCGCAGCCAACATCGTTGGTGGAAATATCTACTTCAAGGGCGACGACTTACTTCGAAAAACAGCTCGAGAAATGCGTGACATTAGATGGAAGAATGTGGCTATTGTCTTCCAGGGTGCAATGAATGCTCTCAATCCTGTTTTTGAGATTGGTGAGCAGATTGCAGAAGCAATTCTTATGCACGAGAACGTGACAGAAGAAGAAGCACTCGACCGATGTTCTAAGTTATTTGAGATGGTTGGTCTTGACCCTGGTCGTATTCATAATTACCCACATGAGTTCTCTGGTGGAATGCGTCAACGTGCAATGATCGCAATGGCTCTGGCATGCAACCCAGACCTTGTGATTGCAGATGAGCCCACTACAGCACTTGATGTTACAATTCAGGCACAGATTCTAAAGCTGATGCAGAAACTACAGAAAGACCTTGGTCTTTCACTCATCCTAATTACACACGATCTATCAGTCATCGCAGAAACTTGTGATAAGACTGCAATTATGTACGCAGGAAGAATTGCAGAACTTGCAGATGTTGTATCAGTATTCAAAGAACCAATACACCCATATGCTACTGGTTTGGTTGGTGCCATTCCAAGCATGATCAAAGCAGAGAAGAAGAAGTTGACTTCAATTCCAGGTTCACCTCCAGACCTTATTGAACCTCCAACAGGTTGTCGATTCCACCCACGTTGTCCGTACGCAGAGGACATCTGTGCAAGAGAAGAACCATCCTTTGATGAAGTAGAACCTGGACGTTATGTATCCTGTCACTTCCACGAACGCCTTAGAGGAGAACTAACAGTAGACCTAGAATAAGGAGGACAAAAAATGACAATTGATGATTCAACAGTATTGGCGCAGTCCGTTAATATTAGAGAGGGTGAGCCTCTCATTCAGGTCAGGAATATGCAGAAATGGTTCCCAGTTAACACTGGCTTTCTCTCCTCCCTGTTATACAAACAGGAACTATTCGTAAAAGCAGTTGATGGTGTTAACTTCGATGTGATCAAAGGAGAAGTCCTTGTACTTGCAGGGGAGTCTGGTTGTGGAAAGACCACAACTGGAAGGTGTGTGCTCAATCTTGAAACACCTACTGCTGGAAAAGTCATCTACGCCGGTCAGGATCTATCAACTCTTGACAGAAACGAGATGAAAGAGCTCAGGAAAAGAATGCAGATTACTTTCCAAGACCCATATGAGTCACTCAATCCAAAGCAGAGCATAGCAAGCATTGTTGAGGAACCCTTGACAGTTCATAAGATTCCATTGACTCCGAGCCAGCGTCGTGCACGTGTTCTAGAGTCACTTGAGACTGTCGCACTTACACCTGCAGAAGATTTCATTGACAGATATCCTCATGAACTCTCAGGAGGGCAAAGACAGAGAATCTCAGTTGCACGTGCACTCATTCTGCACCCAGAGTTTATGGTTGCAGATGAGCCGGTCTCAATGTTGGACGTATCCATCCGTGCTGAGATTCTGAACCTCTTGCTTGAGTTAAGAAGAGAACTCGGTCTAACATACCTCTTCATTACACACGACCTTGCCGTTGCTACATATATTGCTGACAGAATCGGCATCATGTACCTTGGTAAAATGGTGGAAATTGGTCCAGCTCATGACGTTGCGTTCAATCCACAACATCCGTACACACGAGCGTTAATCTCAGCTGTACCATCTGGAGACCCAACAGTAAAGAGACGTGTTGAGTCCCTAAAGGGTGAACCACCGAGTCCAATCAACGTTCCAAGTGGTTGCAGATTCCATCCAAGATGTCCATATGCTCAGGAGATATGTGTGAGGGAAATTCCTGAAGACCGAGACATGGGCGATGGTCACTATGTTGCTTGTCACTTTGCGGGCGAGCTCGGTGATGCACCAAATTACTAAGCGAAATACGGGCGACTTTAATGGTCGCCCATGTAGTTCTTTTTCAAGATGGAGGCAGCTGCTCTGAGTGATGAAACCGATAGACCAAGAACGCTCCGTGCAATCAAGAAGTGTTTATCCGATTCATTCGACCACTTTCAGGATGCAATGGATGAATTGGACGAGATTGGTCAAGGTTCAATTGGACCTGGAATGGCACCAATCGTTGGAGGATATGCGCTTCCTGACCCAGAAAAACGATATCGAGCTGCATTGATTTCTATTGATTCTGCAGAGAAAGCTCTTAATCCTTTATTGAAGCGTTGGAAGGATGGTCGCGTTAATGCGACCCACTTCCAAAATGAAGAAGCACTAGTTTTACTGAAGGACATCTCAGAATTTGAATATGATATTATCATGAACAAGTTGTCAGAAAAAACTGGACGGGAATCGGTTTGGTATCGCCTCAGAGAATTAACAGATAATATTGAAAGGGTATTTCATCTAGTAGCAGAAGAATAGATAGCTATATCTCACATGTTGCTTGCAAAAGGTAATAACCAGTAAAAGGCCAAGATAATGTGAGGTCATGAGGAAAGGGTGGTATATCATCAGTGGGCACGTCAAGTACGGAATCATTCCAAAAACAGCTTCAAAGAGCTAAGAGAAATCTGAAAGTTACCGGTGAAGTAATTGATAGATTGATAGCTATCTTAGAGCCAACTGAACAAGCCCTTATGAAACGTGAGTTTCAGACTGCAACAGTTTTGGATCCAGGTGTGTCCAAAGTTGTTCTCTGTCTTGAAGATGAACTAGCAGAATCTCGTGCATTCAAAAAAGCACTATCGAAATTAGACTTGAAGAAACCTACGCTTGTGAAAATACCTGAAGATAGTTCTTCAAGACGTATGAATTTGACTGTTGCCAGAATGATACCTTCTGAAGTTTTAGCAAATTCGGAGGGTTCTGTTCTTGTCGTGAATCTGCAAAAAGAATTGATGTTGAAACAACTTGAAAATGAGAAGGCGGTGATCCTAGGTACTCGGTTCAATCTCGATTCGGATAATATGATTTCAAAGATTGTACAGATTCTTGAAGGACAAGGAGTAAATGTACTAAATGATGATGGACTATATGGTGGCGGTGCATTAACCTATGAACTGGTTAAAACAATGCAGCATAGACCACAATCTTCGGTGCTTGAATTAACTCTGTGTAAATCAGTTTCTGATAAC
This sequence comes from Candidatus Thorarchaeota archaeon, assembly GCA_016841005.1. The sequence continues at coordinate 6,934 of JAEORG010000435.1, forward strand.
ACCAACATCCTTCAACGAATCATAAATTCGTTATTATCACTATAGGTGGAACAAATGGGAGAGAGCTCAGAATTTGCAAAAGAGATGCCCCTTCCATTCACTCATGGTATTGAAGTTGAGTTACAGGTCATCAGAAAAGATGGATCTTGGATTAAGGGAGAGGAAATTCTCCATATTTTTGACAGGCTTGTAGGTAATGCAAAGACTCTGTTGGATAAGCGAATCAAGGGATCCAATGTTCTATCAGTTAGGAAAAAGTATCACCACTCAACACAAACAGAGGAAGGAGAAAGAGGTTCGCGAGTTGTAGTGAACTATCAATCACCCTCAGGTGAGATGGTAGATTTCACACTTGTTGGTCACGATCCAAATGTTACAAGCCTGACATGGATTCTTGAGATCGCGACACCTCCTTGCACTACATTGGAAGAACTGGCTTGGTGGATTCAGACTTTAATAGCAATTTCTTACTACTCACTCCCGAAAGATGCAAATGTAACACTGATTTCAACAGGATTGAATCCTGCCCAAGAATATCTGAAGAATCTGTCATTTGGAGAACATCATCATATCCTAGGACCGGACGTAAGCGACGATGTACGAATTGGAGTTTACAATCTAATCAGGAACTTCATTCCTCATATTATTGCATTAACTGTTAATTCACCATTTGAAAATAAGAAAACAACTGATGAAGTCTGGGTAGATGAAAAGGGGAGAACTCGAGCTCCTAAATGTAAGAGGTCAATCAGATTATCTCGAAACACGACACAACTTGGCCCTACAAATGAGTTTGAGTATATACCATATCTTATAGAATCTGATGAAGATGGATTCGCAAGGCATGTAAATCGTAGTCCTGCAAGAATGGTGGATATGTATCCCTTTACCAGATTAAATACAATAGAATTACGGGTTTCTGATACACAGCTATCGATTCCAAGAAGGATTGGTGCGGCTTTACTCCTTCAAACACTGGCACTTAAAGCGAAGAGGATGATAGAATCTGGTCAGGCGATTCCAAATGTCGAACCTTCTTCATTAGCTGCTAATAGAGAGTCTGCGGTTGAAGCTGGACTCTGGGGTCCTTTCAAACCATCTGATCACGATCCAAAATCTCAGTTCACTCAGGCATATAACTATCAGATTGATGACGATGGTAATCCCAACGGAAAGAAACGGAATCGGTTCATGGCTGATGCTGTTGTATCGATGCTCTATCTTCTTCGAGAGGAGTTAGAAGAATTACAAGTGATAGACAATCCATTCATGCAGCCTATTCTTGTATCTATCTTTGGTAGTGAGTTTGCACCTCCAAAAACAACAGGTGCAGATTTTCAACTCGATGTCTATGCACAGTCAGAACTAAACTTGGTCGTACTTCTCCGAAAACTCTCAGAAATAACTCGAGAATGTTGTACAAATTGGCTTTATGACCCTCTTGAGGGCACTCCTCGTCTTCCAACTTGGCTTTGCTGGTGGAAAGGAATTGAACCAGAGATTGTTACAGATAAAGAGAGGATATTCGCAGGCCAGATAGCTCATTTCACTATCTCTATTCGAAATGCATTACCAAGAGCAGTAGAGGATTTGACTTTGTCATACACTGTTGAGAATTCTGATCGACGAGTAGTCATGAATAAGTTGATTCCGATATCGAAAATAGATGTTGGTGAAATTCATATCGAACAGGTTGAGTTCGATACACAAAAGGGAGTACCTGCATACAATATACTCGCTTCAATTGGAATAACTGGAAGAGAGATAAAGCTCACAAGTACAATTCAGACATTTTGGACAAAAGCAACAATAAGACCGGCAACAACCACAATATTCGCGGATGGAGCAACTCAAATTCCATTTTCAGGAGAGATAGAAACAAGCTATCCAGATAATGCATATCTAGAAGCAACTGTAAGCGTAGTTGCACCTAGTAGAGAAAAAATACTGGCAGAAGTCACCCAACCTCTATCTGTTGAGCCAGGAGGGCAAATAGCATTCAAGAATAATGACTTTCCACCCTTGGTAGTTCCGGATGATTTTTCTGAGGGGGTCGAGAGATGTGCACTGAAGGTCAGTCTTACTGATTCTGAAGGAGAAGAGATGACTGCTGCAACCTCTCGACCTTTTTACATTGGTTTTGTGCGAAAAGGACCAAAAGTTGTACTTAATACTGAATTAAAGGAAGTGTACACGCCAGGAGATACAATCTCCGGTGAGGTTGAGTTGAACAGGCAAGGTCATAGGATTAAGAAAGGAACTGAAGTTGCAGTTTTGTTCAAAGCAGACTCTGGTCGTCGACATCCCATAGCAAGGATACCAGAAACCAAATTGAGAGGACACTCTGCTAAGTTCGAATGGAAAGTCCCAGCGATTCCAACAGAGAACACCGCAGAGAGGACAGGATCTTTAACTGCAGTTCTTACAAGCGGCACAGAAACGATCACCAGTACTTCATCGCATAGATTCAGGTTAGAACAGGTAGGAGTCAAAATAAGTATTGATTCGCTTAGTGTACCAAAGAATTCAGAGATCGGTGCAAAGATTTCCGGTTGGCTTAGGATTCGACGAAATACAGAGATAGGGGAGCAAGCCAATCTCAAGATAGTCTTCATTTTTCCAGATGGAACTGAATATCCAGCATTTAGTCAACCTCTAAAACAAAGTCGGAATCTCTCAATCGCATTCGGACCAGTATCAATACCTAAGCCAAAGGGAAAAGAAGACCCAGAGTGTGTGAATATCGAAGCACGGGTGTTATATGCTGGAGAGGTAATGGATTCACGAAGTGAAACAACACGTCTAGATGGTGTAGAGGAACCTCATTTTGTACGAATTTCCTTTAGTGGTGTGCCAAGCTATGCAACTCCGGATGAAACTCTTCATTCGACAATTCATATTACCAATCTATCAAGTGAGGACTTACCCGCGATGGTTATCACAGAACTTGAAACGATCAAGGGTACAGTAACAATTTGGGAAAAGGAAGTTGAGTTGAAAGCTAAAGAAACAGGAATGTATGCGGTCAGCGTAGATATCCCATTAGCTGTTGAGATGAGTACAGCATACTTGACTGCAAAGGCGACTACAACCAGAGGAGCAACCCGCAGTTCGAAACGACTCAAAATCAAAGCTGTAGAGGAACCTCAGTTTCACTTCAGGTTCATGATAAAAGATTCAGATGGTGTTGAAGTTCCTGGCCTTGTACCTCGTGTTACCCCCGTCAAACTAATCGTAATAGGAAATGCATCTACCGCTGCTTTGGACGATGTCAAAATACTCCTAAGAGTGATGTCGAGAAGAAAAGTGGTTAAGTTATTCGAAATAAGAATCACCGATATGAAGAGAAGAGGTGATGGTGATTTCGAGGCTGAAATACCTTGGACAACACCAAGCGTTGATGTTGTTTCAGGCTTTTATCTTGAAGCACTCGTAGAACAAAAAGGGCAGATACTACCTGACCGAGCAATAAGTCAAACGCAAAAACAATTTACAGTTTATTGATATCCTATATGATTGAAAATTCTATCTCTATATAATACTCCATTGAGATAAAAGAGGGTTGAAAATGGTGTTTTACGGTCATAGAAGTATCAAAATCGGCGATGGTAAGTTCGGCAATCTATACAGTCCTTAGCAAAGGTATAATAGGAGTGGGACGGGGCGGATGTATTAATCGGAGCAACTGACCAACTCCTGATTTACAGTCATAGAATAATCAAAGATACGACTTATGTCAGAGATAACATCATAGCATGTAACGAGAAGGAAGTGATAGAATGCAATTGGAGTTGTTGTCCCACCCCGTTATATCAGGTTTAATCTTAATGGCTATCATAGGAGCACTAGCCTACAAAGCACACTTTGTTGACGTTTCAGGTCTGATTAGTGCATTTGTAGTTGGCTTCACGATATGGTATACCGGAGGTGTGGCAGCATTCGTCATTACTCTCTTCTTCTTCCTAAGTTCAGGGGTTGCCACTAAATACAAGTACAAAGCTAAAGCAAAGGTCAATCTTGCGCAAGAAGGGAAGGGAAAACGATCATGGAAGAATGTCTTCGGAAGTGGTTTAATCCCGATGCTCTTCTCAATTGGAATCTACCTTACAAAACCGGGTGTATTATTTGATAATATAGATCCGTTTTGGTCATTTGCTATGTTTGGCGGTTTTGTCGGAGCAATTGCTACGACTGCGGCTGATACACTTGCCAGTGAAATTGGTGTATTCAGCAAAAGTAAACCACGATTAATTACAAACCTGAGACGAAAGGTTCCTCGTGGAACAATCGGAGCAGTATCGCTATTAGGTGAAGCAGTAGCAATTCTTGCAGGAGTGTTCATTGGCTCTATCGCACTATTCTTTGCTTTCATTGCGCCGGGATGGGTTCCAATATACGGTTTAGATCAAATGATAATGATTTTTCCACTCGCAGTATTAACTGCGTTCATGGGTTGTAATTTGGATAGTCTCATCGGAGCGTTGGTGCAGAATCGATTTGTATGTGAAATATGCGGTGCAATCGTTGACAAAGAGTTTCACTGTGATTATGAAACAAAATATATTGGTGGTTTCAAAAGCTTCTCAAATGCTCATGTTAACTTTGGGTCTTCAGGAATGGGTGCAGCCCTGGGAATTGTTTTAGGTGCGGGATTATTCATTTGGATTCTGGGAGGTTTATTCTTCTGGATTCTTGCATCATCTAGTAACTAAGATTCTTAGATGAATCACTTTCCAGTCCTATAGCTTTTAGTGTGGCACTTAAAGGTGAAAGTCCTTCTGAAAGATGAATTAGAAGTTCTGAAGAAAATAGATCAGAGATATCAGGACTGTCAGAGTTGATTTCTTTAATGACAGGCGATTCATTTGAACGATGGATACTATAGGAGTTTTGTGACTCTCTTGCGACAATCAAAGCGTCTGTATAATTTCGAAGTGTATGAATAATATTCCCCTTCAGATTCTTCTTCAAATACATCCATGCATTGTTAGAGATTAAT
>JAEORG010000436.1 GCA_016841005.1 Candidatus Thorarchaeota archaeon
TCCCGACAGCGGCATAGCGGCTGGCACTCTGTTCGCCGATCTACCAGATGATTGGGTTTGCCCCATGTGTGGAGCAGCCAAAGAGGACTTTGAAGCAATTTAAAGCTGTTAGCTGAATCGCGGGCACGCTGCCCCCATTGCAGTATTTTGTTTTTGCAAGTTCCAATCTTCATTTTAGATAAGAGTTCTCAATTATGTTATCCGTGAAAAGGATGAGAATTGCTTAGTTGGTTATATTAAATACTTCTTCAAGAAAAATCACCTTATGGAAGAACGTAGGAAATTCCTGCTTTTTTTTGATTCCGAGGAATACAAAGAAACTGTCCCAGAGTCTGACGAACAGAAGAAACTTCCTCCACCCCTCTTTCAACAGCCTTTTCCTGAGGATGTCCCTCTTATCGAATTGACTCCGCCTGATGAATTCTCCATAGGTAAAGCTCCTTTTCTTGATCTCGTCAATAGCAGAATCAGTAGGAGAAGATATACATCTGAGCCTCTTACTTTAGAAGAATTATCCTTTCTTCTCTGGAGTACTCAAGGAGTAAAATCTGTACTGAAATCAGGTCGTGGCGTTAGACGTACTGTTCCGTCTGCAGGTGCGAAGAGTCCAATTGAAACCTATCTTGTTATCAATAGGGTAGAAGGACTTGAACCCGGTCTCTATCGCTATATCTCCTTTAGTCATCAATTATTATTCATCAAGACAATATCAAATGCAGAAGAAAAAATGGGCGAGCTCGCATTTGACCAGAAGTTTGTGGGAAAATCCGCGGTCATTTTCTGTTGGACTGCGGTTCCATATAGAACTGAGTGGCGTTACACTATCCTCTCCCACAAATTCATTGCTGTAGATTTGGGGATTGTATGTCAAAATCTCTACATGGCTTGTGAAGCTATCAATCTTGGAACAGTAGCAGTAGGCTACTATGAACAACACAAGTTGGATGAACTACTTGAACTAAATACGGATGATGAATTTGTTGTATTGCTGGCGCCGGTAGGAAAATATCAGAAACAAAAGAAACTCACAGAGTTTTTCAAGTATCCAAAGAAAAAAGTTCAGCCAGAAAGTTTCCAGAAACTAGAAGGGAAATATAAACGGAAGAGTCTCGTCGAATTCATCGTTAAGGATGGCAATCTTGTAGTTAGGATCGGGGAGTTTGAAGAGATCCTAGATCCTTACAATGAAACAGAATTTATTGGAGAGAATAGTGCAAGAGCAATGAGGTTTGAATTCTCAAAAGAAGGCAAACCTGAGAAAGTGGTCGTACTGACTGCAGATGATGAAGAGATAGAATTGGAATATATCGAATAAACATCCCTATGAAGACGGCATTATGACCAAACGCTGTAGTTAGTATACATGAAAGCTTTATGCACATCAAAACATGTCGACAACGGTAAGACTCAAATGCATCGAACAAGCGAATCTCGCATAATCACTTTTTACTCAACGTTGGTGTGTTCTGATGCTGAAGGAGTTAACCTACGAAGTACCAAAGATTGAGCGTGGTTACGCCAACCAAACTCTATACGTCAATCTTAGCAGGAATGAAATCTCTATCAAACCTGTGGATGAAAAGATGAAGGAAACCTTCACAGGCGGAAAGGGTTTCGATCTCTGGTTGATGTGGAATGGTCTGCCCAAAGACCGCATTGTAAAATGGGAAGACCCTGAGAATGAGATTTGCATTGCGACTGGGCCCTTGGGTGGTGTGACTCAGTATCCAGGTGCTGGAAAATCCATTGTCACGACGATATCACCTATGACCGGAATTCCCATCGATAGTAATGTTGGTGGATATGCGGGTCCGAATCTCAAGTTTTCGGGCTTTGATGCAATGGAGATTCAGGGAAAAGCTGAGAACGATGTTTACATCCTCATTGATGGAGACCATGGTAAGATTGAGATCCATGATGCAACTGACCTACCCGATACAGCATACGAAATTACACGAGTGTTGACTGACAGGCACACCGAGAAAGAAGGAAAGGACATGTCAGTTGTTACTGCTGGACCAGCCGCTGAGCACGCATGGATGGGGTGTCTGAATTTCTCTTGGTGGGACATGCGAAGAAA
>JAEORG010000049.1 GCA_016841005.1 Candidatus Thorarchaeota archaeon
ATGAATTACAATCAAATGAACTTGCATACTTGAAGGCTCGACATTCTCTCAATGAGGGAATCACAGATATGAATTATCAGGAGATAATTGGCCTCATGGGAAGCACTGCTTGGGTTCGAGATGCAGCTTCTAGGAACCTCACAGTGAAGGGAGTTGTCTGTCTGGAAACAATGGGGTATGTTTCATCCAAGAAAAACACGCAACGTTTACCAGATGGATTAGATGCCAATGCATTCAAGATATACAATACAGAGGCGGAAATGACTGTAGGAGATTTCTTGACAATCATTGCTGATTGCAATTCTGGTCCACTTGGAGAGGCTCTTTGCACACAATGTGAGCTTGACACTATTGAACTCCCTTATGCATATCTTCAGGGAAACTTCAATTATGAACAGGCAGTACAAATCATGCCTGACGTTCTACGGTCAGATCATGCTCCCTTCTGGAGAGAAGGAATACCAGCCTTGATGTTAACGGACACTGCCGAGTTCAGGTCACCTTATTATCATACACCAGCAGATACTATCGACAAGCTTGATTTTGATTTTCTCACAAAGATATGCAAAGCAGTCATATCTACTGCAATTGAATTCTAATGATTGAGTTGGAATAAGTCAAATCTCGCCCTTCGAGCCATAATTATTCTCTTACTAGATTCATAATACTGCGTCAATCTTAACAAAACATTCTTCAAGACTTGAGAGGTGATAACTAAGTTCTTTCATTTTTTGGTCCAGAGTCCCATCTTTTGGACCAACAATCATTCCTCCAAGAGAATGAAATCGTTTCATGGATTTCTTGACGCCTGCACTAGCTGAAAATGTAAGGTTCTGAGCCACTGATACTAAGTATGGCTGAGAGGAATATGTTTCTGCAGTGAGTGAAAGCTTGTCTAATGCATTACACAATGAAGCTGAGTCACTTAATGCAACTTTCACATCCATGGTAAAGACCAAATTATCGTTCTTTAGAAGAAAGACATCAGGCTGGATTTTTCGTTCCATGCCCTCTTTAGTTTCAAGAAAGTAATTGTGAGAAAGTGTATATTTCATATTATTTGAATCTATAACGAATCGCCAGAGATACTTTGTACCTTTCATCGGATTGAATTTTTCATTCAGAATTTTCTCGAAGTGCTGTTTCACGACATAAAATACACTATACTCTGCTAACCATGGCCATTGCGCAGACGTTCCAGAAAGTGGTTTTATACTCCACCAAGATTTCCAATAAATTCTAGCTAACGCATCAATAAGACCTCTATTCGGATACTGCTTCATTACTTGGTTAATTCGATTGTGAACCAACGATAGTAATCTCTCGACAAAAGGATCTTTTTCTGGTACTTTAGGATCTTGTACCCATGCCATATAGAAAATCACCAGAACCCGAATCGCTTCTTGTCCTTCTTGTGTGCAGCATGGTGTGACTTCTGAGAACTGAAAACATGAAGGTTGCTCCTTCGATTATCCTGTTTGTCCCGATTCTTGTGGTGAACAACCTCACCAGAACGCAGTTTTCTCCCTAGTTTCCTCTCAGCGACATGGCGATGAACTGGAGTTCCAGAGGCAGAATATCTCTTGTACCCTTTCCGATCAGTGTAAGTCTTCCCACGTCTTTTCCTACCGTAACTCATACTAGAAGCAAGTGCACATTTACACAAAAATAATTATGGCTCGTGGTTTTTGAGAGGAATCTCGCCCTCCTCTCCATGCTTATTCAGTCTGCTATACCCAGCTACCATGGACTTTCCTCGAGAAGCGGAGATTCCCAGATCATTCCAGGGATAAGATATACCAAAGCGGGGAGAGAGAGTAGAATCCAATTGGAGCTAGTTGTCAAAAATGCGGATAGTATATACAATGGACCGCCTATAAGTGAAAATCGAAACCAATAGTTAATGTCAGTATAATCCCTCACACGGTCCTTTCTGATTTCATACCCTTGGAATAGAGGGTAGATGAATAAGCACAACAGAGAGAGTCGAAGCAATGCATAGAAAACTGGGCCAAGGCTAAAAATGGGAATCCATCCTACTGGTACATAGCTGACCAGGAAGAAAGCTAGAAGCATTGATACACCCTGAACTGTAAGGATCTTTGAAATGGCGTGCTCAGATTCAGCTGAAACTTGCTTCATGATGAACCTCCTCTTGCCTATATGAATGGAATATAGCTTCCTCTAATGAATTTGCGTAATTCCCAGTTCATCTCGCCCTTCGCACTGTGCTTTCTTCTGCTTGCGCCAGTATTACTCCTAAAATACCATCGAAATCTACTGAATATCCTTGAGGATGAATATATGATTAAGACTCACATAAGATGGTCATACTTGACAATATTCGCGTTCGTTGGAAGTTTTCTTTATATTACATTGACTGCTTTATCAATCACCTACTATCCTGGTCCATTTGGTCCACTCACTAATTATCTTAGTCAGCTGGGTAACTCAAGTCTAAATCCAGAAGGTGCAATTTTCTATAACTTGGCTCTATTTTGTACAGGAGTATCTGTGATTCCAGCAGTCATTGCAATTTACAAGTTTTATTCAAATGATGAGAACAAGAAAATCTTAGTATCCGTCCTTGTCTGTGGGTTCTTCAATGGACTGTCTATCTTCATGGCAGGGGTTTTTAATGAAGACTTCTCAGAACTACATTTCATTTGGTCAATGATAATTTTCCTCACACTAATCCCTTTGTTATTTTTGACCAACATTGGTCTATGGAATCATCAAAATTATTCTAGATCAATTGGATTGTATGGTCTTTCTTTAGGTATATTTGATATGATATTTGTCGCATATGTTGTAATTTGGGGAACCAATTCTGGAGCAATACTAGAGTGGATTACCATTTTTGTCTATATTTCTTGGTTTATTCTTGTATCAATTCAGATTCTTTACAGAGAGAGAGTTGCTTCTGACTAACTAGTCTCGCCCTTCGCACCATGCTATTCATTTTAGTTCGATTCGTTCCATCTTGAACTTGCGCATTCGTTCATCAATTCTTGAGCCAAAAGGAGCCATGAATCTCTGGATGCATGTAAACAATTCTTCGGGAACATCTAGTGCTGCTTCAATACAGTGAGCAATTTCATCCTGCGGTAAGTGTTGAGTCAAAGGACAGTGGACCAAATAGTGTTCTTCCCCATCTGTTGTGAAGATTGGATATTTCCTACAGAGTAAAGGGCGTACAGGATAAATCTCACAGGTGGAGTCTTTGAGATAAGCACAAATCAGGTCCTTCCCAAAATCTGTAACATAGCAGTCTTCTGTAATTTCAATGAACTTATTCGGATGTCCAGCTTCAATGATCCGGTCTACCTCCAACTTTGTTGCACTAGTACCTCCCTGTGTACAACAGTAACCACCACATTCTTTGCAAATATGTGAATAGTTGTGAGACGACATCATACAATCACAATCATCCCACTTCTATATGAAATCTTACACTTCAAACCATATTTTTCTCAAAAAATGTTTATATCAAAAGACTGTGAAAGGTAATGTCGGTAGCATTAAGTGGAAAAATTAGGGTTTGTAGTCATTGTTGTAAGTGTATTATTAGCTCTGCCCCTAGTTGACAGTCAAGTCCATCCCCTCGATTTTGAGGAACATGGAAGTGCCATACTCGACCCATATGATGTCTGTGTTTGGAGATTCGAAGCATTAGAAGGAGATAGGCTAGTAGGAAAAGTAACTGCATATAGTATGCCCATTCAGATGTACATCTTTCGGGATGGTGATTTTGAGTATCCACGTGAATTTCAGGTTGGAGATGCAATCTTCAATCACTATGGAATGCATGGCGAATTCGACTTCACATCAAGTGAGGAGATTGACTGGTTGTTAGTGCTCATAAATGATAACAATATAACCCAGAATACAGAATTCGAATGTACATCGTACGATCCACCGGTCAGAGAGCTGATTAAAGCTAGTCCCATTTTAGTGCCACTTGGATTGGTCTTTGTACTCCTTATTGTAGGTCCAATCATATACTATAGACGTAAAACCTCCTAATAGGAACACAATCCAAATCTCTCATTTCACGCAATACCTTCCTTCTGTACATGAATCGTGATGTAGGTTATCTACCAGCTAGTTCAGCCTCACGATCTTTCTGCTGGAACCAAAGAATACCTCGTTTGTAATTGACTATTGTAAATATTATTAGAAAAATAACAAAAGCTATGAGAAAGAGCGGCCAGTTGAAAGACTCAAATTGCATCATTACACACCCACCCATTTGGTCTGTTAGTATACCATTCGATAAATCTTCTTACTCCTCTCACCGTGAATTCTTCTGTCAAAAAGACGGAATCAATCTGCCAGTCCGTTTCATGTATTCAAGATATTCGTCACCAAACTGGTCAATCATCATCTGTTCTTCACTTGGGATTCTTCGGTAGTTTACCCATATAGAGTACACAAAGAATAGAATGACCAAGATGTCAAGTGAGATAAGACATAGACCTATTGTGTAGATAAAGATACCAAGGTACATCGGATGGCGCACTCGTTTATAGGGACCTGTTGTGATTAGCTTGTGATCTTCCTGAATCTCTAACGCGATTGACCATTGCGTATCTAAATGTCTATGAACCCAAATTAGATAAAAAATCGGGAGTATTGCTAAAATAGCTCCAATCCATTGAACCCACTCACCTAGAGGAAGATGAGTCCAAGTCCACCATGGTGGTGCTAGTAGGTATAAAATGATAGCAGGAATTCCAACAACCACCATGATTACAGCTAAAATGATTTCGCCCTTCCCCATCTCGTTTTCAACTGTCTTCATCTTCTCCTTGATCCCTTCAATATTGTCATGCGTCTTTGTCTTTCTCCCATAGTATCCCCTAACAATACCCAGACAGGCCCATAGGCTCAGTAACAAAATGCGAAAGAAGAAATCCATTTCCAAATCTATCACCTCTCCATATCCTTTTTGAATACGCTTGAAAATTAGATGCGTCTAACTTTGATAAGTTTCACTGTCTAAGAAATAGTGCGCAAGTTCAATCATTTATAGAGAGCTTGCCAATATTTGTGGGGTGGTTCTTGATGGGATAAAGCCTTCATACACCGATTTCTTTAGTTTGATAATTCCTTCACAAAGAATATCTCTCCAACACCATCATCATTCATACCAGAAATGATTCCACATTCCTTGAAACCACACTTTCGATGGAACATCTGAGGTCTTGGTTCAATAACAACAGAAGAAGTATACATCTTCTTGTGTCCTTTGCAAATCAGGTCTTGTGAAATCTTCTCAATCATGGAAGATCCAATTCCTTGACCTTGGTATTCCTCCTCAAATGTTATCAGAGCAAGATACGGAACAGCCAGCCAGATGAACTCTAATCTAGCATATCCAATGATTTCGGAACCGACCTCTGCGACATATACCCATCCATTCTCAATAGATTGTTTCAGCAAGTCGTCGGTCACATAAGGATATTCATGCTCATGCTTACGAATCTGTACAATATCATTGATGGATGCAACTCGAAGATTAACCATAACCTCCAACCTCACTCAAAACCAATGCTAAATCTCCCCAAATCATCCATAATCAAAACCACCAAAGCTTGGTCTAGACCTGACTTGCATAATCACTATGACAATGACTACTAAAGCGATTATACCTCCCAAACTTAGTCCAAGGATGAGCATAAGTGAGTCAGTTTCTAGAGGGGTGAATACTGGTGTTGTTATGCTTGTTGTTGTAGTTGTTGATGTTGTAGTGGTTTCAGTAGTTGTTGTGGGTTCGGTTGTAGTTGTATCTTCTGAAAAGAAATCATTGTAGTTCTGTTCTATCTGTGAATCAGATAAACTACTGTTGTATATTCTCAATTCATCAATGTATCCTCCAAAGAAATCAGATCTAGTAGTTTCACTATCAATATCTGTTCCAAGATAAACAGTCTCCAACACATCAGTACGTAAATCAGGAGCCCCTGAGAAAGCTTGGATAAACGATCCATTCACATACAGATTCATCGTGTCATCTGTACGTAGTACGATTGTGAAGACCATCCATTCATCGAGGGGTAATACATGAGTGAAATCATATGCAACATCATAACCTGTATCACGCATTATTGCTACACGAACTTTATCATCTACAGGAATTTCTGATGGGACCACAACTAGGATATTGTCTGTATTCACATTAGGTTGAGACCGGTCTGAGTCCATCATGAGAAGTGTACTCCCTCTTGAAGTTCCTCGAGTTGTCATTTTGATTAGTCCCTCAATGGTGAATTCACTCGTCATAGTTTCAAAGGAAGGAGAATCAGGTATAGTGACATAGTCATTTACACCATCAAAGTAGAGAGCTCCACTGCCGACACCTTCCGTCCATGAGGGACCATTAATTGAGCCTTCATTTCCATTTCCTGTTGAATCAAGAATCTCATATCCTGTTCCTTCCTCAAATGAATAGGATGCTACTAAGGATGATAGCCCATATGTCGCCTCATATCCCCATATGCCATGAGAGGGTTCTGAGGTAACGAATTTTCTCACGAACACCCAATCTATGGAAACATCAGTAGTTGTTTCCCTAGCGCTAAAACACACTCCCATGTTATCATCAGGCACTGTAGATGTTATTGTTTCTTGTAGAACGTCATTCTCCCAGAATCGCACACTTGAACCACTTATCCAACCAAGTGCAAGGTTAGTGTAGGATGAAATTGATGAAATTCTACTAGTGGTCGTCGAAGAACCATCGTGATAGACATAGTATCTTTTTCCTGCGTTGTCTCTTCTCCAACCAGCCTCCGATCGGTCTGAACCTTGATAATTGCCAGTTGCTGTTCGGTCATCAATACCGAATTGAATGTAGGGTGACTCATCCCAACTAGCATATGCATGAACTGCGATATTGTTAGACCACTGATTGATGGTGCCTATCTGTTCCCAGGCACCAGAACCACCTGTTATTGTCAGTACAGAACTACTAACAGTATAACTACCACCTGGAGCCCATTCATTCCAATCTCCAGAGAGAGATGTACCTAAGAAATCATCAAAGAAAAGAAAAGTGCTACTTGCATCAGAAGTTGTTGTTGCACTAGGATTCCCATAGTAGATGTAGATATTCTGCGTCGTTGTTAGGCTATCAGCCACTTCTACCCAGAAGATTCCATCTGTGTCATCTTCTAGCCAATAGTCAAGCTCTGTGGACTCATCACCTGAAACGAATCTGATGTCACCAAAATTTGATTTGCATTTAGTTCCTACAAAGACGTTCTCTCCATTGTCAAGACCCAAGGAACGATGAACCTGAATTCTGACTTGGTAGTTGTTGCCCGCTCCTGCAGCACCCTCGATAACGTGAAGTTTTCTGTATTGCCATCCTAAAAGCCAATCACCAGATTGACTTAATCCGTTGACTTGGTCAATGCCCATTTCTTCCATTGAAGTGGAGAAGAGAGGAAAAGGCGCAAGTAAAGCAAGAAGAAATACTACTGAAATGAACTGGAAATTACGTAACACGCCCTGCACCTGAATGATATGAGTACCGTTAGAAGATATTAATCATCCTGAATCATTCACCTTCATGAGATTCAGAGTTGTTTCCCCATCCATATGTGATACCCCCATGGTGTTTTGTCTTTCTTGAAAGTCCTGAAACCATGTTTTTCATAGAAACTCACAGCCCAATGAACCTCGCTATCCGTTTCTAAATGTAGATTCTGATAATTTCGTTCTCTCGCAATCCCTTCTAAGAATTCCATCAATTTAGAGCCAATTCCTTTTCTCTGGAACGGGGATTTAACATACATCACAGGAATCCATGCTGTTTCGTCATCTCTTGAAGCAAATGATCCAACTGCGATTATTTCATTATTCTCTCTTAGCACATAGAAATCCATGAATGTGGTCATTTGGGAGAATTGTTCCTGTGTTAGAAAGGGCTCTTTGTAATGTTCTTCAGGGATAATATCACTCCACATCTCTCGGTTAAGGATGTTTATGAGAGAGAGAATTTCATCAAAATCCTCTTCATCTGACAATTCAAATTCGATTTGCATTCTCCCTCAATCCGCATTACCAATAACTCATGTTGAATAAGAATCCTTTCAGAAAGTCGTAAAAATCGTGAAAGGACCCACCCCCGAGGTCGAGGGAGGCAGGCAAGGGGTGGGTCCGAGGAAGGAATAAGCATCAGACAGAGAGCATGTTGCTCCCTTTCAAAATGAAGTATAGATTTGTAGAATATAAGCTCCTGATGCAAATTCTTGGCAGGAATGTGAAGAAATATTGAACCTTAGTAGCATTACTGTCATAGCCAGAATCAAGTCATGAATAGCAACATCCTAATTAGGGGCTAGCTAAGTCCGGTTTCTTGAATTTCAGAGGCGTTCCCCATGACCAGCTCCAGAATTGGTATTGTCGGTACAGG
This sequence comes from Candidatus Thorarchaeota archaeon, assembly GCA_016841005.1. Next base: position 8,423 of record JAEORG010000049.1, read on the forward strand.
AAATATGGGTCGTATTCATGCACGAGTACTTGCTAGCATGCGATTATTATGTGGTGTGGCAGACCTCAATCTCGATGCTGCCAAGAGTATTGCTGATGTATATGGAGTCGAAGCATTCGAAGACTACCACACATTGATTGATCAAGCATCATTAGATGCGATAATCATCTCAACTCCAACTTCTACCCATGCAAGTATTGCAGAAGATATTGCTAAATCTCATAATTCAATCAAGGCGATTCTTATTGAGAAACCACTCGCAAGCACGCTTAAAGATGCAGAACAGGTCGTTAAGACTCTTAGAAGTAAGAATGTAGCCGGAGTTGTATCACATTCCGAGATTTACAATCCAGTTGTCGGGCGTGCGTTAGAGCTAATTCGTGAGGGAGCTATTGGCACTCCGAGAAATATTATTCATGACCGCCGCGGTTTTGTACAACCTTCTCGAATCCCATCATTAGGAGATGTGTTTGAGGATATCGGAGTTCACGATTTTGATATAATGACTAGAATTAGTAGTGGACCTGCAAAACTCTACGCGCAATGTAGCTCTGTGAACGGTATCTTCAACGCAGGAACTGTCCTTGTGAAGTTCAAGAGCGATTCTGAACACTTCTTCCATCTCTCTAGACAATATGCAGGAAGAGCGCGAACCATGGATGTTTCAGGCACAAAAGGAGCACTGACTCTTGACCTCTTTGGGCAAATTATCAAAGTAAAGGACTTAGATCAAGAGCCTATGGCAGAAGATAGAACAATACGTCTACCAGAGAGAGGAGCTACAATCAAGGTATATGGCGAACCAATTCGTGAAGTTGTCACAGACTTTGTGAATGTTATTGAAACAGGGTCAAAACCACTTGTTGGATTGGATGATGGTATTGCAGCTCTCAAGGTGGTTGAAGCTGCTCGTGAGAGTGCAAAGACAAGCAAAACGGTTGATATCGTGATTGAACCTAGACAATAGAGCCAGTTAGATGGGTCCTTCCGGCTGCGGTAATTCGCACCGTAACGAGATCTCCAATTGTAGCTTTATCGTTTATGATGACTGGTTTGTACGAGGGTGTTCTTCCTAGAAGACCTCCATGTGTGGCAGGATTTGTGACTAACACAGGGCCTTGCCACTCAAGCCACCCTTTATTCTTCTTTGTGATGATATCAGTCACAAGTGAAGATAACTGACGACTTCGCTCTTTTTTGATGTCAGTTTTAACCTTGTTCTGAGCTTTCGAGGCTCTTGTCCCAGGGCGATCCCCATATTTTGAAACATTGATTACTCCAGGTTTCAATTCTTGAATGATATCCAGAGTTGCGTTGAAGTCTTCATCAGTTTCACCAGGGAACCCTACTATGATATCCGTAGCAATCGTTGCATCTGGAAACTGATTGGTTATTTCTGATACGATAAATTTCCACTCATCAACACTATACTTTCGATTCATTGATTGAAGAATTCGGTCAGAACCTGATTGTAGTGGGACATGGAAGAAGCGGAAAAATCTCTCAGATTTCATAGCGCCTAGGAGCTCTTGGAGATTATCCATCACGAGGTTGGGATTGAACATCCCAAGTCTGAATCTATGAGTTCCTTCAACATTAGATACCTGAGAGAGTAGATGAGAGAGTTTCTCATTTGAATCAATACCAAATGCTCCTGCATCCTGGGCGGTCAATCGTATCTCTTTGTATCCTGTATGAATACAACGTTTTACGACACTAAGGATATCGTCAATACTATAGCTCTTAACATCAGAACGAGCAAATTTCACCGCGCAATACGCGCAATCTCCGACACATCCCTCACAGATGGGGATGGTACAAATAACAGAACTAGGTGGACCTTCATAATATTGAAGCTTGGGGGACTGATCAGAGTCCAAGTGTACTATCCCTCGTTCTCCCGCAAGGACCCGCTCATAGACTGAGCCCAATGAATCTAATGATTGCGGACCAAGAATTGCAGCGAATCGAGGATGGGCTCTGCGAACTCTTTTGAGAGATATTCGTGGTAAACAACCGGTAACAATGACAGGAATCGTTCCATCTGCCAATTCTTCTAATCTATGGATAATCTTGTCCTCTGTGGGTTCTTTGACCCCACAGGTGTTTAGAATGATTATCTCTGACTCTGCGACTGCATCAGCACGCTCAGCACCTAATTGATGAAGACGCCCTACTATCAAATCAGAGTCAGCCATATTCAAGCTGCAACCATACGTTTCAAGGTAAAACTTGGTTGACATCTCATCTAACCACCTTGAACATGTGGGAGAATGGCTACCTCGTCATTCTCATGTACAGGGATATCTACTCCTCCAAGAGTACTAACATCTTTCATATTCAACAAGATGATAAGATTTCCACTGATTTTTTCTCCATCAAGAATTAGCTGTCTGGCTGCATTTCCCCATTCTTCAATTACTCTTTGGACGACCTGTCGTACGGTTGATTCCTCATCTACTTCCAAATCTATGACTGCCTCTCCTATTAATCTCCTGAGAGGGCCAAACGATTTGAACTTCACATGCACTTGGAAAACCCACTCGACTGCAGGTGTATACATTATTCATTCTTTTGATAGTACGCAATCATTTCGGATACCATGGAATCTACTTCATTCACTATAGCAACAATCTGCTCTTTGGTGGCATCAGCAATATGAATCCCAACTATCACAGCAGTGGGTATTGAGAGAGCTTTGCAGATAGCCTCCGCAGCTGAATTAGCAACAACATAGTCTTTGTGTCCAGGGACCGTAATTGTGTTGACACTCACTGTCATTGCATCATGATAATGACTCTGTGTTGGGTATGCGAGAGCAACCCCACCAATGTGATGAGCATCGCCTCCATAGATTGTAACCTGAAGATCAGTTCCAATCTTTTCATGCGATAAAACAAGGGGGATTGAGTCAATAGTTCGCTCTATCTTCAATCTGATTCCTCCTCCCTAGTATTATACATCTCCTTCCTTTTCTTCTCTCTGTTTGTGGATTCTCCATGATAGAGTGAGTGTCTTAGGATGTGCTGCGTAATACTCGTCTAATTGTCGAACTGCTGTTGAATGTGGAGCAGTTTTAACAATCTCTGGGTCCTCATGCGCTTCCTTAGATATCTGCTCGTATATCGAAATCATTGTATCCAGCTCTTGCTTAGATTCTGTTTCTGTAGGTTCAATCATCATAGCTTCGGGAACAATCAGAGGGAAGTATACTGTAGGCGAGTGTATACCAAAATCTAGGAGGCGTTTAGCTACATCCATCGCTGTTACTTCGGTAGTATCTTTCAGTTCTTCCGCGGATATCACGCACTCATGCATTCTTGGATCATCTTGTGAATATGGTAAGCTAAATCCAGGAATCTTTCGGATATGATGAGCAACATAATTTGCATTCAAAACTGCCATCTGAGAGGTTTTCTTGAGACCCTGCTTTCCAAGTGCATACGCATATGCATATGCTCGGACAAGAACTCCAAAATTGCCATAGAACGACTGTACACGACCAATTGACCTTGGAAGGTCATAATCAAAGAAGAATCTCCCATCATCTTTTCGTCGCACTCTGGGAATTGGTAAGAATTCTGCAAGTTCTTTCGTGACACCAACTGGACCTGCACCTGGACCACCACCACCATGAGGAGTCGAAAAGGTCTTGTGGAGATTCAAATGAACGACATCAAATCCCATATCACCAGGCCGTGTAATTCCCATGATCGCATTGAAATTAGCCCCATCATAATACAAGAGCCCTCCCGCATCATGAACAACCCCTGCGATTTCTTCTATATTCTTCTCAAAAACACCAATGGTGTTTGGATTGGTCAACATTAAGCCTGCGGTCTTTGGTCCTGCCGCTTCTTTCATCGCATCTATGTCTACAAGACCATCTTTGTCAGAAGGTATTACCACCACTCGATATCCTGCCATTGCTGCAGATGCTGGATTTGTACCATGAGCAGCATCGGGTATTAGCATCTCTGTGCGCTGCTCGCATTCATTTGACACACACCGGTGATATTCCCGCATAACCAATACACCAGTGAATTCGCCCTGAGCTCCAGCTGAGGGCTGAAGAGTAACTTCACTCATACCAGTGATCTCGGATAACCATTTCTCTAATTCCCACATGAGTTCAAGTGAACCTTGAGATTGAGATGCATCTTGTAGAGGATGCAGCCATGCGAATCCAGGAAGACTCGCGCTAACATCATTTTGTATTGGGTTGTATTTCATTGTACAACTTCCAAGAGGATATGTTCCTTGAGATACAGAGTAGTTCATCTGAGATAGTCTTGTGTAATGCCTAA
>JAEORG010000437.1 GCA_016841005.1 Candidatus Thorarchaeota archaeon
ATGCACCCACTCTGGATCATAGTCCTTATCGACTATCTCATCAGCTACATCGAAGTTTGGTTTACTCCACATCTCTTCATACCAGCGTCTTCCGATGTCTTCATTTCGTTCTTTAGACATGCTGACTCATCCTGAGATTGATTCATTCTTTATTGAACTGAAGCAATTCAAGAACATTTCCAGATGGATCTCGCATCGCCATCACGAGACCAGCGACAAATGCCTGAGGTTGGTCGTGTAAGAATTCCACTCCCTTTGCTCTGAGTTCCTTTGATGTTTTATTGATGTCTTCGGTTTCAACACCAAGGACAACCTGTGAGAACCCTGGATATTCAATTCTCCCTGCATTCTCCACTTTTTCAAGAATAATAGGCGGCCCCTCATTCTCAAGTCGTACTATACACCCATCATCATACCTCTCGACTTCTTTGAAGCCAAGTTTCTCGCAATAGAACTCCACTGCCTTGTTCATGTCATCCACATAGATTCCAATAACACAAATACTGGTCAACTGAAACACCTCTAAATCCTATGAAAGATTATCATATCTCCATAAGTATTAGTTTTCGCGCATCTGAAGTTCATATTCCTTAAGTACCGGTTTGAGTTCAGTACCGTATGGTATCTGAGGACGCTGAACGAGAGCAAATATGGAAAGACCGCTATCTCGGAATTCAGAGTCTCTTCTACTTTGCTCAAGGTATTGCTATGGGAGCTCTGCTCTTCCTAACAGCATTCCTTGGATACTTGAATGTTGATGACTTTGAGAGAATCCTCTTCCAAGCTGTAATCTGGATACCATGGTATCTCAAGATATTTTTCGGTATTCTCTCAGATAATCTTCCCATTGGTAATTTTGGACGACGCAAACCCTACATGCTGCTTGCGGGTGTTGTGGGAATTATCGGTTGGATCACAATTCCCCTCTATACCGAGTTTTCGTTATTTCTAATTCTATCTGGCATCCTAGCATCATTTGGGACTGGTATGAGTGATGCAACAATTGATGCATTGGCGGTCGAGATCACACCACAACGACGAAGAGGTGCCTTACAAGGAGCATCATGGGGATTTAGAGGATTAGGACTTGGGATAACTACGCTTTTTGCTGGCCTATTTGCTGATGCTAATGAGTGGTTTATAGTATTCTCATTTCCAGGTATGCTTGTCAGTCTTTCTTGCTTCTTGGTTCTCCTCTTTAAGGAGAATCCTTTACCAGAAGATTTCAAGAGAGTTAGCATAAAGGAGTACAGAACAGCATTCTCAAGTAAGAATGTACAGTTGTGTATTCTATTCAACCTCTTTGCTGCAGCGTCGATATCCATACTCTCACTCGTTCAGACCCTGCTCGAGGTTGGACTTGGATTCGACCTTTTCACAGTTGGAATCGTGTTTTCATTTTTCTCTGTTGGATTATTTCTGGGCTCACTAACATTTGGAATTCTTGGAGATCGAATATCTGTCCGAACAACACTGCCAATGAATTCTGTAATTTATGCTGCAGTTATTATCTCTGCACTAATCATCAATCTACAGCATACAGTCTCAGCAATGGTCTTCTTCTTTGTTGTTGGATTTACTTCTGGAGGTTATCAGGTTACCCAGCTAAGAATAAGTATGGACAACTCGCCCATTATTGTTTCAGGCACAATCTTCAATCTCTACAATAGTATAGCCAACTTGGGTCTTATTGCAATAGGCGCTATTTCCATAGCTGCATTCGAATCTTACGTTGGAAGCTACCAGATTGCTTGGCAGCTTGCATGGGTTTTCCTTCTTATTGCGCTCATCCCAGGCTACTATCTCACTAAGACCACTCAGAAAAATGTAGAAACAGCTGAAGAGATTAAGGTAATCAATTAGAAATCGCTAGCTGCCCTATGGTGAAGATTATCTAGTGGATGAAATATCCTTGGACAATTAGTGGAATGTGTTCTAATGAGCAAAGGTGTTCTCAAGGTTTTCTCAGAGGTCGCTCATCACTATGAGCTAGTGAATCATGTTCTAACAATTGGCCTCGACATCCCATGGAGAAAAAGAGCTGCACAAGTGGCTGCCTCAGGCGGAGGCAAGCTATGGCTTGAGGTCTGTAGCGGGACTGGAGATATGGCTGTGAACCTTCAGAAACTTGCAGGTCCTGATACTAAGATAGTAGTTTCTGACTTCTCACTACCTATGATTATCAGAGCTAGTAGAAAAGAAGAATTACGTACAGCAACAATTTCACTCACGGACTCATATAGACTACCGTTCCCAGACAACACATTCAATTTAGTTGTAATCTCATTTGCAACACGAAACATCACCCCAAATCGTGAAAAACTGCTACTATTTCTTCGAGAGGTTCGCCGTATCTTGAAACCAGATGGTCGTTTCATCAATCTTGAAACCAGTCAACCATCATCGTTACTTGTCAGAATCGCTTTCCGTTTTTACACAAAACAAGTAATCAAGGTAGTAGGTCGTATCATATCCGGATCCAAAACCGGGTATGCATACCTTGCCCACACTGTTTCCAGATTCTTTAACGCAGAGGACCTTTCCAACATTCTTTTTGAATCTGGCTTTTCTAAGGTGAACTATATCACAATGACCTTTGGAGCTGTAGCTATCCATAAGGCTGTGAAATGAATTTCATCGGATTGTTACTGATATGATTGATACTCTGGTTTGATGAATCTACAATCTGACTACCTTTCCCTCAATTCTACTCCTCTCAGCAGCAAAGGGCATCAAGTGTGTTTCCAACGTTTCTTCAGGTCCTGAAAGAATTAAGCTTGGATCATTATGCATTACTGCAGACACGAAGGTATCGATCAAGGCATAATCCCCACCACCATGTTCTCCGAGTGAACTAGGAATACGCGGGGCGTCGATGGTTGTATCCATAATCTCCGTTTTTCCACTCAGAAATTGATGTAACTGAATCTTCTTACTGTTTGCATAAATCTCTCCATAGCTTCCGAAGATTCTGGTTTCCCTTTGCCTAGCTTTGGTGAATCCGGTCATCGTGAATGAAGCTGTTTCTCCACCTTCAAATTCCATGTTTACTACCTGATGGTCCACAACATCATTGTCACAGTCATATACGCAGCGACCATAGGGTCCATTTCTGAGCTCACGGATGATTCCTCCTTTCGTCATCTCTGAAGTGATTATACTCAATGGCCATCCAGTCTTGCCACGTTCGAAGAGTCCTAGATAGAACCTCTTTGCTGAATATGGACACTCTGGTTCATACTGACACTCCATACAATTATCTCCCGAAGTTGCAGGTTTGTTTTCACTACGAAAGTGTGTCAGTGACCCAAATGATGACACAGACGTACATTTCTTGCCTATGATGTATCTTATCCAATCAAGATCATGACAGGATTTAGCGAGCAACATAAAGGATGACTCCTTCTCATTCCTCCAGTTTCCTCTTACGAACGAGTGTGCCTGATGCCAATATCCAACAGGTTCAAGATGCTGAAGACTTATGACATCTCCAATTATACCCGAATCGAGAATCGCTTTCAACTTCTGAGTATATCTAGTATATCTAAGAACATGACCCAATGCGAAGATGATGTCATTTGAGAGAACTTCCTTTGTTATTGTTCGACAGCTCTTCTCGTCAGGTGCCATAGGTTTCTCCAGTAGAATGTGGTATCCTCTCTTAGCAAATGCTATAGCAGGATCTCGATGCATATGATCCTGAGTTGCGATTATTACTGCATCCGCGAATTTCTTTCTCTTCGCCATATCCTTCCAATCAGTGAAAACATTCTCTCCGGGTATGTTGTAATCATTTACCATCTTCTCTCGATAGAAATCACGTGGTTCTGCAACGCCAATAATTTGTGCTCTCTTCGGGTGTTCCTTGGCATAGGATGCATACACGAATCCCCGGTCTCCGGCACCTGCAATTATCAACTTGACTGGATCCATCTCGTTCTCCTGCCTAGGAGGTTTGTTATCTGGTTCATAAATGATACATTTCAATGTATACCCCACTCTTGATGACAAGAAAAATGAATAATCACAAGTGAAGGAACATTAAGGCGGGGATTTTTGGATTGAGCCCTGTTCTTTTTCCCCATCCCAAAACATAAAACAAATCAGTTAACTATTGTTCATTGTGAAATACCATGACTATTGTGATGCTATACCACACTACCGTTAAATCTGAGGCTGTCGGAAAAATGGATGAACTCAGAGGCGAATTCAAGACCATCTATGAAAAACATGGCATTGATGTACTTGGTCGATGGAAAAGCGTTGAGAACCCACACGAAAGCTACTATATGGTCAAGTATGAGAGCGAAGATGACTATCAGCATAAGACACGAACCCTTCATGATGATGAACAATACTTGCGTCTAACATCTCAGCTTAATGAAATAAGAACAGATTTCAAATCCATAAGACTAGTTCCGCAGTAGCGGAAAGCGCAGAGTTCTTAATCGCTCGTTGATTCACTTTGATATGTGGACCGAATGGGAGATTTCGAGATAGAACCTACTATGAATATTACTAAAAAGCAAGTAGCAAACAGAGTGTCAATCGTAGCACTCTTGATGTCGACTCTTGCATTTTTCGCACCAGTCGCCTCATCTGGTTACGCATCTGGCATTGATTATTTTATTATTATCTCCGCATTCTTCTGGGCACTCACTATTAGTCCTCATTATTTTGTTTTCCAGTTTTTCAATCCAATCACTCTAATGATGATGGTTCCATTTCTGCTGTTTCGAATTGCATCAGTATATCAGATATCCCGATACTATCAGGGAAAAACAACAAAAGGGCGAGCAAGAATAGGCGCATTTATTGGTGATGCTCCTTTTCTCATCGTTTACATGTTCATCTTCATTACAGTGGGCTTTTACGGTGGGATCGGACTCAATTTCCCGTTACCAATAATGATGATTGTAGGGCTTCTATTATTATGGAAGTTTCCTGTTCATGAGGCTACCGTTCCTTGGGAGGAGGAGGGTGAACCCACCTACTGGTGGGAGAATGTTTCAGAAGATGAACCTGAACCTGCTGCAGATAATCAACCTTGGTAGACTTTACATGCACCAGTTCTGTTAGATATTCTGAGGCTATCAACCATGTGCGATCTTCTTGGTTTGTCGTTCAATGCACCCGTAACTGCAAAGATATCTCTTGACATCTTTCAACAACGTGGTGAAGCGAATCCCGATGGATGGGGAGTGGCATTTTATAATAACAATCGAGTTCAGGTGGTAAAAGAATCTGAACCTGCGGTCGGTAGTGGTCTCTTTGATTTCATTGAACAATATCCTCAATCACAGACATTCATTACTCATGTGAGGAGATCTACTCGTGGTGAACGCAGTTACCTCAACACTCATCCATTCTATAGACAACTCGTATCAAAATCCTACAAACGCGAGTTTGCTTTTGCCCACAACGGGAC
>JAEORG010000438.1 GCA_016841005.1 Candidatus Thorarchaeota archaeon
AGATGGCTAAACTGGTTAGCTGCAACACTATTCATCCTCGCTCTAGGATTTTTCATTTACATGGGCATATCGGGAATAGCCTGGGATGTGCTAGACTCTACTGTGTTCTCTGTCTGGATGATTCTGATATCATTTCTTATTGCAGTTTCTGCAGGCGGCGTAGGAACCTATTCTTTCGTGTCATTCGTCAAGACACGAGAGATGCGGAGTTTCATGCTAATATTGCTTGGCGCAAATTTTATTCTTTGGACATTTCTGTTTCTGGTGACTCACCCCGGCTCTGTAGATTGGTCTACTTTTGCGAACAGAAATAGAAATCGTACTTTGGTCACGACCTTTGTACTTCTAATCGTGCCCTGTATCCTTCTTGGCTCGTTCTCAGGTACTGTAAAACTCTCCCGACCAAGCACCAGATTGCTGATATTGTGGGGGGCATTTATACTACCCATTGTTAGTTTTGTATTATTCTATAGTCCCGATCCACTCTTTATGATGACCTCAGAAGATGGCGGTGTTGAAGGTCTCACACCAATCGGAATGGTCATTTCATTTGGTTATCTAATTGCTCAAATAATTGCTGTTATTCGATTCGCAGTGCTCTGGTTCCGAACTCGAGATATACTTGACTTGGCTCTATTTCTTACACTTTGTCATTGGATTGTTGGTGCTCTATTTGCAATCATTCTTTGGGATCCCTTACAGGTTGCAGAACTGCTTTGGATGAGTACAATTCTATCTGGCTTTTTACTTATAGCTGCAATTCAGTTCATCACATCAATCTTACAACCCCACAAAGAGCTTGAGCAGTTAGTCGATCAGCGAACAAAAGATCTTGAAACTTCGAATAAAGAGAGTGAATACTATCTCAAGATGTGGACACATAAGATGGGTAATATTTTACAAGGGATGGTAACATATCTAGATGTGCTTGAACATACAGAAAGTGGAAGTGAAACTGACACAAGCACACGTTCCGCAGCACGCGGACTTAGTCAAGAGGCTATCCTTGTAAATCAACAGGTCTTTCAATTAACTCAAATAAAGGAGTCACTTGTTAAGGAATTAAGTGCTGTCGATGCCCATGCATCAATTAAAACCGCTGTTGAAAGTGGATTGAATCTCCTAGGTGATAATTCATTCAAAGTTGATATTGAAGACACTGGTCCTTTTCTTGTAAAGAGTGATTCACTTTTAGAATTAGTATTTTTGAGTGCAATTATATACGATGTGAAAAACAAGATAGATGATACACTCCTTCTTAGCATTACATTCTCAGAAACAAAAGAATCTAGAGATATTTCATTAACGTACCGCGGAAAACAATTGTCTGAGGAGAGTCAAATCTATTTACAGGGGCCTGATTTGGTAGGTAGTGAATCACTAGATCTTAATCATTTTACCATCAAAGTCTTGATGCATCGTTATGGTGGGAATATCATATGTAGTAGGGATGATTCATCAGCGGAAAATACTTGCATCTTTAGATTTCAAAAACCATGAAGTATGCAGTCACTCTTCGATTAGATGGACAATATTCTCTCTTCCCTCTCTAAATCTCCTTATGACCCCTCTCTGTTCAAGTCCAGTAAGTACCATGCTTACTAATGACTGAGACATACCAAGATCATCATAGAAATCTCGCTGAGAGCATGAACCACCTTTTTGTGTAAGCAATTGGATTACCTGTTCCTCATGTTCTGTCATTCCCTGTTCACGTAGCGCTTTAGGTACTCTTGCAGCACGTATCATCCCTGGTAGTTTCTGAGCAATAATTATTGCAATAGCTCCACAAAAAGCTGCAAGTAGAATGATAGGAATGATATTTATGTCAGCTACCACAGCTGCTAGGTCTAAATTTGGAGTACCATACTTGATGATGAATACTTTTTCTTGTCCAGGGAGAATCTGACCCACCTCCCAGACAAAGGCCATGTGCGTACCATCGGTATAGTTCCGTGTAGGTGTGGGATATAGTGGAACGGATTCATTATCGAGAATCCCATGGGCAGGGAGTGTTGCTATGAACGTGAGGTCTTGAAACGCATTGAGAGGTCGAACATAGAATATAGCTGTTCCAAGACAGAGGGTTCTATCACTACAGACTCCAGTAGATTCTTGTAATGTATCTGTGGATAGTGTGAGTTCAACTTGGTAGGAGGTGGATGAACTTAGAGCACTAGCAGGCGTAACTCGAACTAGTACATAGTTGCTCTGAGGAATAATATCACTCGTGACCGCAAGGTCATCAACATAACTGGTTAATATCTGGATATTTCTCAGGTCTAATCGAATATCGAAATAATCAATGGTTGATGAACCGGTATATGTAACATTAGCTGAGAATGAAATTATACTTGTTCCATTTTGTGCAAGTTTAGCATGGATTTTTACATTATCCATGACAATTTCCAGTGCACTGTCTTGTGCTGATACTTCTTGAGGTAGACTGGTCAACAAGATTGTCAAAGTAAGGATTAGGAGAATTTGGCGTGCATCAAGTTTGGACCGAATCTGCATAGTACTGCTCTCCTCTCAATTGCTGATAATCCTTTAGAATACCCAAAATGGGGGAGCATTGCTCCCCCTGGGACCGAATATCATCGACGTTTCATTACGACTGCGACAAGCGCAACAATAGCGACACTCAGTATGACTGCACCTACAGTTATCTCCAATGGAATTTCTCCAAGAGAACTTCCTGTTGGAATAGGTATTGGAGAGTTCGCTTCCACCAATTTGATTGATGGATCATGCAGGATTGATCCCCCATCAAAATTAGGATATGCGAAGAATAGAAGCAGTGCATTTCCATTTGCCCAATAAGATGCAGAAACATCAACAGCTGTTTTTGAACCATCAGGAAGAGTCTGGACAGCTTTGTCAATCCATCGGTAGAAACCTCTTGTGATGTTAGTGTTTGCCTCAACAAGAGAAATCTCTTGAATGGCATCTTCGTCAACATTATGGAAAGGCTCTCCCAAGTCGTCACTTATCTCCCATTCATCTTCTGATTCAACCTCAGTATCGCCGCCATCTTCATGCAAATCAAAACTGTAGTTGTCCCCATCTGAAGCAACATCCTCCTGTAGATAATTCAAGACAGTTATTTTAGAAGTGTTTGAGAGGTAGGGGAAGTTACCAATCTCAATGTCAATCTTTAATTCAACACCACCGTCGATAGTATATGTTGCTTGGACGCCTTCATCATCCTTGACTTCTCCGTTAAAATCATCCATGTAGATATGAGCATAGAATTGCATAGTCATGAAATTGAATCGGGTGAGGTTCATCGTATCATAAACAGGATACTCATCCTGAGGATCTTCCGAACTGTTATCATCCTCTCCATCAGCTAGGAGAAAACCATCACCTTCATGATTCTCACCATAGCCGGGCATCCAATCTTGAAACCAGTCATCATTGAAGTCCTCGCCAGTCAATCCTCCTTTGATATAAGTTGCATATACTTCAGAGTTTGTTCCATTTTCATCAGTGACTGCTCCAGTCTTAAGATTCCAATCAAAGGCTTCTAGCGGGGCGAACTGGACTGTTTCATTGATTTGATATACTCCATCTCCATTAGCATCTTCAAACTCCACAACCATCAAGTAGCTTACCTGAAAACGTGCAAGACTGCCATTCTCATCTGGTGTGTACCAGTATTGGTAAGACGGTATATTAGGGTCCAACTTGACAGTCATCACATTCGTCTGTATCCAAACAGTTCCATCATCGGCACGATCCTGGCTTGGTGCATGGTCATCATGATTTTCATCATTGTCTTCTGTTTCTGTAGTTGTTGTAGTAGAGCTATCATCATCTCCGTCATGAACAGATGACAGTGGTTGAGCATTGACAATTGCTCTTGATGATATGAAAAGAAAGAAAATCATCACAAGCATCGTTTTACTTAACATGGCATGCTTCATAATAATTCACTGAGAGGAGCTTCCTGATTCTATATATAATGAGCATTAAG
>JAEORG010000439.1 GCA_016841005.1 Candidatus Thorarchaeota archaeon
CCCGGACTCAGTTCCAAGTGTTTCACGGATGAGTCTGTATTGCTTTTCAAGATCTCCTCCATCAAGTAGTCTTAATGATTTCCAATCCAGACCATCAGGAGTTATAGCCTCTCTATTGAATGGTGGCTTGATTTGTTCGTCTGCCATTTTCAGGAACACGAGATATGTTAGTTGTTCTACGTACGCACCATAACTTACACCGTCATCACGCAAAACATCACAGTAATTCCATACTCTCTGTACAATTGAACTCGCAGTACTTTTGCTCATTTAGATTAACCTCGATTGCATTGTTTTGGCATCCTTCCGAATTCTTTCAAGCAGTTCTCCCGCAGGTTCATCATTTTCATTCTGTGGAACTAGATTTCCTTTAAATGCTGAATGTAGGATTTTTCTTCTAAGGTGTTCAGAAAGACTGTAACTCTGCTCCAAATTCCTGCTCATATTCTTGACAGCAGAAAAGTTATTTTCAAGAATTGTTAGAATTTCCTGCTGTTCCAATTCCGGTGGGATTGGTATTCTTGTACTACGCAGACGAGTACCAGTGATAGCATCAAAAGTAGTTCCTGTTCCTTGCCGAATGAAAGTATTCTTCATTGCACGAAAAAGGTAGAGGATGAATCGATTCTGAACACAGCCCTTTTGCCGAATCGCAGCCAAACCTCGTCCTATGCACGCCTTTTCAGGACAGATATTCGTATCTCCAACAGGAGCTCTTACTGAGATTAACACATCTCCTTTTTCAGCAATTCTAATTGGTTCGCTACACCACCTATTGATTTCTGGGTAAATTGCTCCGAACTCCTTGCTTCCTTGAAAGAATGGCAAACCAATTCTTTCATAGTTATAAGTTGAGGATGGCGGAGACTGACCAAGAATGATATCGAAGGCTTCACCAGCTTTCATCCATCTCCATGAATTAGGGAGCCAGTCCGGCCTCATGTCAGAATCTTGGACTTCTGGAAATAGATGTGATTTTCTCCAATTTATAGTCAGGTCTCCTCTTGCTGCATCTCTAATTAATGAGTTAGAGTATTGCTCTACTCTTTTTTGACTCGTTATTAGATTCTTTACAGCTGCATCCAATCTGCTAAGTAAATCATCAATCTTCCCAACAATTCTCTTTTGCTCTGCTGTAGGAGGTATCGGGATAGGCATCTTCTTTATTCTTCTTGCTGATATCTCAAGAAATGTAGTTCCGCTAGCTAAGCTTTCAGCAAGTTTCTTGTTGCCTAAAAGGTAGTAGTATACATATTCGTTGAAAATCCCATCATGCAAGACAAGATTCTTGAAACCTTGATTTGTTGCGACTGGATTATCTGCAATAGCAACATAACCAATGGGTGCTCTGGATGAAAACAAAACAGTGCCTTTTGGCAGTAGTCTTGCGGAGCATGATTTCAATCCCTTTTCAGATAGGTTTCTAGCGCCATGTTCAATGAGTTTTCCTTTGAACTCTGAAAGGTCAGCTGGGGTTATCCATGGAATATTTCCACCAAAATTCTCTTCGTCTTTAGTAGATGGTGTGCTTCCTGATGCGACGTCAGCAATATCCTCAACAGTTGCCCAAATCCATGAAGCAGGAATCTCTTTAGTCCCATTCATAAAGGAAGTACCTCGTTCAGTTTTTCTAGCATTGAATTGAATTCTTTTCCGAATAGCTTATACGCACGATAAGCACCACCTCTGTGCTGAAAAGGAACATTCTCAAAATCATCGATTTCTATGCTCAGCGATTGAGCAACATGGTCCCTAATCATTTCCAGCCATTCCATCTGTTCAGGTGTAAATTCTTTGCCAAGACGCTCCTGTTCACATAACCAGTCACTGAATCTTTCTTCAACACCTTCGTAGTAAGGTGCGAGAATTTCAGTCTCTCCTAATGCGTGTCTAACTAACGAAATAATGTCGGTTAGAAGCTTTCGAGGGCCTGCGCCTCGAACCTTTGATCTCTCTATTCGTTCATATGCATCCCAGAGAAGGTCTGAATTAAAATTGTAAGGTGGTCTTTGCAAAGCTTCTACCAACTCTTTGATTGCATCATATGTCAAATTCCTTTGTCCATACGACCGGCCATAGATTATTTGAAGAGCCAGCAGTTCATCCTTATTCTCTTCGATAAATTCCTTGAAACTCGATACGATTTCCTTAGCACGTTCAGTCGCAGCTTCATCAAATCCTGAATAAAGCACTTTATCCTTGCTAATCGCATCAATAACTTGTTCACTACGTTTCTTAATCTCGATTAGTAGATGGCGAAGTTTTGGATCATCAAATGGATTGCAGCCAATCTGTATCAAATCTTCTTTGGCCTTAATCATTTGACTTTTATCGGGTACTTCAACTTCGAATGAATCCTGCGCATGTTCAATCTGCTTGTCGGGATCAATTGCATCAAGAAGACCGTTGATCAGATCATGAAGGGTTTTGCCTTTTGACACTTTGATAACATCTCGCTCGTCATCAATAGTTGTCTTCTCGCCTAGTCGAGAGAGTCTGCTTGCTAATGTCGAAATGTTATCATCATCTCTGTGTCCTAATGCAATGTGGTTCAACAGCTTCTCAAAAGATATGTATGGCTTGCGTTCCAACGGTCTGGTATCTGTTTTATCATGTTCTGTGACACCCACTGCATCAATAATGACGAAATGTGTCTTTTTGGGATTATCAGGAGTAACTGCCTTCATCTCGGTTTTTGGGATGACTCTGGTGCCACGCCCTTTCATCTGCTCGAAATATACTCTTGATTTCACATCTCTCATGAACATTAGACACTCAACAGGTTTGATATCAGTCCCTGTTGATATCATGTCAACAGTTACAACGATTCTAGGATTATACGAATTCCTAAAACTTGCAATGAGACTATCGGTACTCTCACCAGTTGTTCTGTAGGTTATCTTTTTACAGAACTCATTTCCTTTCCCGAATTCCTCTCTCACAATATGCAAGATATCTTCTGCATGAGAGTCGTCCTTGGCAAAGACAATTGTCTTTGGAACATGAGTTCGTCCTAGAAATATATCAGTGAATAGTTGTTCCTTGAATGTTTTAATGATTGTTCGAATTTGATCAGGTGCAACAACATCCCTGTCGAGTTGTTCGGAGTCATACTCTAGGTCATCATCAAGCTGCTCCCATCTCAATTTTCGTGTAAGCTTATCGCGTTTGTCGACAAATTGCCTTGCTTCGACTACGCTGCCCTCTTTCGAAATTTGTGTGGATATCCTATATATATCATAATCCACATTTACTCCATCTGCAACAGCTCTTTCATGAGGGTACTCAGTAACTAGATTCTGATTGAAGAATCCTAAAGTCTGCTTCGAAGGCGTTGCTGTCAATCCTATTAGAAAAGCATCAAAGTATTCAAGGACTTGACGCCACAAGTTGTAGATAGACCTGTGACATTCATCGGTGATTATGAAATCAAATGTTTCAATTGGAATATCTGGATTATAGGTGACTTCCTTTGGCTGTCCATCAATCGACATTTCGAATTGTGATTCTTCTTCGTTCTCGGGGTCAAGTTCCTCGCGAGACAGCATCGAGTATACTCTCTGGATAGTGGATATACAAACTCTACTCACTTTATCGATGGTATTGGACGTTAAGTGTTGAACATTGTAGAGCTCAGTGAATTTCCTTCCATCATCCGGAGTCTTATACTGCTGAAACTCCTGGTATGTTTTTTTGCCCAAGTTTGTTCGATCAACAAGGAATAGGATTCTCTTTGCCCTTGCGAATTTTATTAAGCGATAGCAAGACGTGACAGACATAAATGTCTTACCGCTACCTGTTGCCATCTGGATTAGGGCTCTAGGTTTTGAATCAAAAAGTGACTTCTCTAAATTCACTATTCCCTCAATCTGGCAGTTCCAAAGACCTGTCTTTATTAATTCCGGAAGATTTTGCAGCCTACCCCTTAGCGTATCATCTTGGGAAATCCATTCCTGTATGGTTTCTGGTCGATGAAAGTTGAA
>JAEORG010000440.1 GCA_016841005.1 Candidatus Thorarchaeota archaeon
ACTCTAGAGATATTTTGCGAAAATCTTAGTCCTGTGATGTTATATCCAGGGATACCGATAGTACAGATAATGTTCGTAACTCTAAGTAGCATTGCAGAGAAAGCATATGATGAGAGACCTACCAGTAGATATGTGGGACAACAAGAACCAGATATAGGATAACGGAAACTAACTTAAGGGGATATTCAAGCGCAACCCATGGCGGTCAACAATGAAGGACTACGATGTTATTCTTGCTAGCGGTGCTGAACATCTTGGGTTAAGGTTTAAGCAGCATGGGTACTCCGTGTACCGTTCAGCGACAAATTATGATAGTAAGAGGATGTTCCCCAACGGTGACCTCTACGTTCGTATTCCACGAATCTCAAGACTCAGTGAACGCAAAGTTGTAGTTATTCAGAGTTGTACTGGTTCAGGTCCTGATGAGCAGGAGACCTATTCTACTGCTGACAGGTTGATTGAACTACTCTTAATGTTGGACCTTCTCAATAAACCGGTAAAGGTAGAAGAAATAGACCATAAAACCTACTGCCCGATTCCTGTTGAGAAACCAAAAAGCATTGAAGTTGTGCTAACATTTCAACCCTATGCACTACAAGATAAAGCTTTCAAAACAGGAGAAGCGGTATCTGCAAGATGGGCAATGAATAAAATAGCACAGGCATGCGATAAAATTTGGGTTCTAAATCCACACGCTCCAGAGGGACTTGATTGGATGAAAGAACTAATTGAACAAGGGAAGTTGGTCGTCGTAGATATAATGCATGACCTTGTCGAGTTTGCAGCTCAACAATTTGAGTTTGATGATTACCTTATTATTACACCAGATGAAGGAGGGCAAGAGCGATTCGATTGTGCCGGATTTGGTAAAAGTAGATCTAATTCTTTTAGCATTGAATTACATGGAGACCTTGATGTTTCTGATAAGAATATCATAGTTATCGATGATTTAACGAAGAGCGGAAGCACTCTACTCAAGGCCGCAGACAGACTTAGAAGGCAAGGTGCGAGAGATGTCGGTCTTGCTGTGGTCCATGTATTACCTCTTGTTGACCTTGGAGAAGAGTTGCTCGAAAATTTGGTAAGTAAAATAGAGGGGAGAATCGTTGTTTCAAACACGATAAGAACTCATGTCTTTTCAGTGAAAAATCCTGAATTGACATTCAATGTAGTGGATAAACTAGTAAAGATTCTCTAATGGATGCTGACACAACAGCAGCCAATCAGAAAATGAAAATTTATTCGACAAGATCTTGTGCTTTGCCTTTAGCAATCCATGTCTTCTCTGTGAATCTCTCTACCAAATCCTTGTTTTCGAGAGAGTTAAGGGCCTGCACTACTTTATTCTGATCACAATCAATATGGCGACCCTGAAGAATTCTAGTAATAGCAGATGCTCTATGACTATCTGAAATAATGACTTTCAGGATGCTTCGTTCTAAATCTGTGACTTCCTTGCTCATGGTCACCACTCACACGGGCGGACGGTTAGTGTCTTTTAAGCATGTCGGAGTAGTCCTAGAACCCAGCTTCGAAACCATTTTTAATGGAACATACAGCGCTCAATAGGCGAGCACTCAAATGAATGAAACGAACAAGGAATATCATATAGATATAGCACTAGGTGAAATACCACCACTTGTACTGCTTCCAGGAGACCCAGATAGAGCTAAGCTCATAGCGGAAAATTTCTTTGACAACCCAGAGCAAGTTGCTAAGAAAAGAGAATACTGGAGTTTTCGCGGTACATACAAGGGAATTCCAGTGGCAGTGTGCTCTACAGGTATTGGTTGCCCCTCAGCAGCAATAGCGCTGGAAGAACTGATACGAGTTGGCTGTCATACATTCGTGAGAGTTGGCACCGCAGGAGCTATTGATCCTACACTTGTTGCAGGAGATATTGTAATATTCTCAGGGTCTGTTCGAGATGATGGGACATCAAAGCAGTATGTACCACCAGAGTACCCTGCCATTGCAGATCCGTATCTACTACAGGCATTAGTAGAAGCTGCAAAGGATAGAGGCTCGACCTATAAAGTCGGAATTGGCCATAGTAAGGATTCATTCTATAGCGAGTTTCCTGAGATGGTTGCAGATCCAACATCAATGAAAGCGAGATGGGATTCGTATAGGAGAGCTGGAGTTTTAGCAACTGAGATGGAAGCAGCGTCATTGTTTGTTATTGGTCAACTGCGTAAAGTGAAGGTCGGAACTGCGTGTGTGATTGTCGGGGAACCAATTGAGAAAAAAGCTAAAATTGTTGGAAAGCCAAAGCTTGACGATTTGATCCACATCGCACTTCAAGCTATAATCTCTCTGAAATGAGAGAAAGTATTATCAAATACCACCAAACCAGACCTTTTTCTGAACTGTTAGATGAATGTCTTGAGCGATTTTTGGATCAAGGCCTGTTGTCGCCGCAAGTTGTTCGGGACTTGTAGCAACCAGGTCAGTGATAGTTGCATAACCTGCATTAACAATTGTATCAATTGTGCCTGATGGAACAGATATCTCAGTTAGTAAACTACGAAGCTCATCTATACTTGATGCATCCGCAACTGGAGGCTTTATCTCAGGCATCTCAGCTTCAATTGGATCGGGCTCTGAAAGTGCAGCTAATTCAGGAGGCTCTTTTGGTGTGGTTTGTTCAAGAATATAGGAGGGCCGTAGAATAATGACTCCTATTACAAACATAAGAAGAAGCAAAGGTCCAAGCAAGACACGGCTAATATTTACTCCTGTGAGACCTCCCATTTCATTGAAGAAAGGCAATCCAGCTTCAACTCCTTCCAGAAGAACACGAATAAACGAGTCCCCTGAAATCTCAGTTCCTAGTGCAAACCAGAATGGAGTAAATACACCGAGACCCCCTGCTTCAAATAACACAATCTTCTTGAAATTAGGACGATATGCAAAAAATCCTGCAATAACTGGAATGAAAACTAAGATGATTGAAATAAAAACCCAAATTACATAGGTATTCCAAACAGCTGCTAAAGCTTCGGGATCAATTACATTATAATTTAGAATTCGTATAATTGCAGCACCCATGAAGATGATTCCAGATAAAATGAATCCAATCATGACACCTTTTGCGTATCGCAGCTAAATCACCCCTAATGTGTGTGTTTAGTTACTCATCTATGCGTCTTAAAGATGTTTTCGACATCTATTGCTCCATTAGACTTATGAACAGAGTGAGATGAGATATGGTGGGGTGGTTCATCTGAAGGTCTTCATTGTAGTTGGTACACGACCTGAAATAATCAAAATGGCTCCAGTAGTACATGAATGCGAAAAACGAAAAATCAAGCATTTTCTCCTTCATACTGGCCAACATCATTCTGATAAGATGAGCAATGCATTTTTCGAAGACCTTTCTCTCAGAGCACCCGATAAGAACCTAAGCATCGGTTCTGGTAGTCAATCTGAACAGACTGCAAAGGCGCTAATAGGAATAGAGAAAGAGTTGATTGTCTATCAACCGGACGTTGTACTAGTTCAGGGAGACACAAACGCTGTTCTTTCAGCTGCAATAGCGGCTGTTAAACTAAATATTCCTGTTGGGCATGTCGAAGCTGGTCTACGAAGTTATGACACCAGGATGCCAGAGGAACACAATAGACGACTAACGGATCATGCATCAAAATATTTGTTTGCGCCAACAGAGGAATCTGCAAGAATCCTTGAGGAGGAAAATGTATGGGGAGAAGTGTATGTAACTGGAAACACCGTTATTGATACTCTAGAACAAGTAGTTTATGAAATTCAAAAAGATGCAATACCTGAAAAAAGTCCTGAACAGGAAGAGTACGCACTACTTACGCTTCATCGAGCAGAAAATGTTGATAACAAGAGAATTCTTACTGGACTGATAGAGGGACTCTCATCTCTTGACCAAGCAATTCTATTTCCAGCCCACCCAAGAACTGTAAAACGATTGCATGAATTTGATTTAATGAATAAAATAAATGATGATAATTGTATCCGGATAATCGAGCCTGTTGGATATCGTGAATTTATTGGACTAATCATCAATTCCAAATATATCTTGACAGATTCTGGTGGTATTCAAGAAGAAGTCACTGCGCCTTCTATTGATAAACGGGCATTTGTCCTCAGAGATTCGACTGAACGACCAGAAGCAGTGGAATCAGGTCATGTTACAGTTGTTGGAACAGACCCCAAGAGATTTCCAGCAACAATCAAAGAGGTGTTGAAAACCAAATGGGTGTCAGGAGCGATTACACCATATGGAGATGGGCATTCGGCTGAGAAAATTCTAGACATCCTTGAAGACCGTGTGCAAATCTAATGTATTTCCAAATTGGCTTGAAACCGCCAAAAACAAAGGTTCCTGAGAAGCCTTATAAGGATGCTACGGTATGTAGAAAATAATTCGCAATTGGAGGATGTGAAATGAGCTTCATAGTAAAGAAAGCAATACAAGACTACGCGAAGAAGAAGAAAGTACAAGTCGGTGGCGATTTCTATGGCGCACTCGACAAGAAAATCGAGATGCTTCTCGATAAAGCTGTCAAACGCTGTGGGGATAACAAGCGAAAGACCTTGAAAGCCTATGACCTCTAAATTCTTAGTGTAGACCTCATATCCAGAGAATCTGGAAGTCGATATGGCTTCCGGGTTCAACTCTTTTTCATATCACCATTCTTATCAATGATTGATTTTTCATTACATAACTATCTTAGGTGATTTTACAATGCCAACAATCTGTCTAACAAACGATGATGGTCCATATAGTCAAGGCATGATCAAACTAGCTGAAAAGATTTCAGAGTTTGCTGAATTATCAGTCGTTGTTCCTGAAGGACAGAGAAGTGCAACTGGAAAATCACTGACTCTGAATCGCCCTCTAAGAGTAATGGATAGAGGAAACGAGAATGGATATCGACTCATCACGCACGATGGAACGCCAGCTGACTCTGTTGTATTGGCGGTATCATTTGTTGAGAATATCGACCTATTTGTGTCAGGAATAAATTCTGGTGCAAATATCGGTTATCAAAGCATGCTTACAAGTGGAACTGTCGGTGCGGCATATGAGGCAGCGTTGAAGGGGTATCCTGCTCTGGCAATATCCCAAGAATCTACGCCTAACGATTGGTTCAACACAAATGGCACCTCAAGAAATTACGACGCTGAAGTTGAAATGGCAGCGGACATAATTAAACGTATAATCGAGAAGGGACTCCCACATGGTATTGACGCTTTGAATCTGAATTACCCCTGTGATGTCACTGAGGATACTCCGCTAGTAATAACCCGCCCAGCACGAGTGAGAATGACGAATCGAGTTATTCATAGAGTAGACCCTCATGGGAGAGATTATTACTGGTTCGAAGGCGTAGAGATGGCCGGAAAACCTTCTGATGATGTTAACGCCGTAATGGCAGAAGATTGCGCTTCACTTTCTCCAATAATTATAGAATCCGTTTCTGAAGACGATGTAGAAAGGCTTAAGCAATTCATGGCATAATCAGCTTGAGTGCATCCCAAAGCGCGTCAGTTTCAGGTTTTTCAAGTGTAGTTTCTCCAATACCTGACTCAATTATTCTGGTGGATGTAGATTCCACTATTTCACCTAATACTGATGCTTCGACTCCTGCAGCGTTTAGAGAGTTCAACACATCTTCCACGCTATCAGAATTACAGGTCATAATCATACATCCACTACTAATGAGGTGTAATGGATTAATCTGAAGTAACTCACAGATAGCAATTGTTGATGGATGTAGAGTGATTTCATCCTTCACGATTCTACAACCCACATTACTTGCATCACAGAGTTCGTGAATTCCATTTGCTAATCCGCCCTCTGTTGGATCATGCATCGCAGTTCGATCTCCCGTCTTATACGCAGTAACACCATCCTTCACAACACTGATTTTATCTCGAAGGCTAATTGCAGCATCAACAATTTCTGAGCCCAATTTCTTCCTAAGATATGATTGTCCATCTGATGCTAGAATAGTAGTCCCTTCTATCGCTGCGGTTTTAGTCATCACTATTTTATCGCCTGGCTTTGCACCTGAAGACGTTACATAATCGCCCTCAGCTGTTTCACCAATCATGAATCCTGCAATGATTGGCTTTCGGATATCTTCTGTAATCTCAGTATGACCACCTGCAACGCTGATATCTAATGAAGTAGCTGCCTCATCCATTTGTTGCATTATATGTTCAAGGTCGTCTGGGGTTGAACCTGCAGGTAACATAATTGAGTTTAAGAACCATACAGGTGGAACTCCAAATGTTGCGATATCATTTGCATTAATGTGAACTGCAAGCCAACCTATATCTTCGAAAGACCCAGTGATCGGATCAGTTGAAGCAATGAGAACTCGGTTCCCGAACCGAATCAACGATGCATCTTGCCCAAGTGCAGGTCCAAGTATCAAATCAGGATGACTCAATCCAAGATGCTTGAATACTTTTGTTTGTAGGATTTCTGGTGGTACCTTTCCAGGACGCATTCATCACAGCTCCAAATGAAATGAGGTGCGCACCTATCTTGTACCTAGCGTATGAAAAGTACAGTCATCGACCACCCAATACAGGGCTCTCGGTACTCACTATGCCACTAGGCTATTTCAGACTAAGTGCGCAGTTTCGTCTCTAACTCGATGCTAATAATCTAATCGAGAAGGCAGTATTACTACAGGTCAAGATAGGCTTCGACCTCTCGTAGACCCTGAAGACTCAGTTGGGCTTTTGACCTCGATGCAGCCAAGATTGTTCCAAGCACTGATTTCTCTCTTACCAATTCACTGACAAGATAGGCATGTCCGCCACTTGCTCTAGCAATTAGGTATGCACCAAAGCTCTGCCTAAATTCATGGACTGCAAGAATTGCTTCAATGACATCGTCGTAACCATCTTTTCTCATTCTAAGAAGTGTCGCAAGTTCAATTGCTTCATGGTAGGGTCGCTTCATGAACTTAACCCACTTTCGTTGGTCTCGAGCAACACTAATTGTTGCTAGTCGTACATCCTGTTTTCGTAAAAGCCGTGATGCCTTAACTAAATCTTTAATCGGAGTGTACTGGGCGTGGCCAGGTCCAACAGATTGTGCAAGGGGTATGTTCGGAGCAAAATCAGAGATGACAATCACTAGAGGCTCAATGTCTTGATTCCTCATTCTCTCACGTTTAATCGCCTCTAAGGACTTCATCAATCCTTCAGCCAATGGAGTTAATCCAGAGATTCTAAGTCTGGCCATCGCTCTATAGAGTTTATTCCAGTTTGTAGTTGGAGCTTGAATTTCGACTGCTCCACTGTCCTTGAATGCAATAATACCCACCCGGTCTTTCGAACCCCGAGTTTCTCTCTCAATCTTTTCTAAAATCTCTCTTACTTCCTTTAGACTGCTTTTCATGGATAAACTAACATCAATGACAAGCATCACAGTGAGAGGAGTTCTTCCTGTGTAGACACTCTCGCGAATATCTTCTTTCTCTATCTTTATTCTCTCTCCCTTTGATCTCTTACCAATTCGAGTTATTGCCGCTATGATAGTTGATGGAAGATGTATCGAACTAGGAGTCCCGATAGGTTGCCGCCATCTTGTTGGTCTTCCAGTCTTTAGTGACTCCTTGGCTTTAAGAGAACCCACTGCTCGAGAACTCACTCGTTTCTGTTTCCAACCCCCAGAAGAAACTTGAGATCTAACCATAGCTTTGGATTCCAAATCCTTTGCAGGAAATAGAGATTCACCTGAATCAAAATCAGGTAATTTTACGTAGAATGCTGCATCAATTGCGAGAAAAGAATCGCGAAGCTCAGATTTAGAGCCTGTGACCTTACTTTCGGACTTGGCTCTATATGGTCGTGTTGCACGCCCCCATTCATCACCAGGTTCTGGTTCAGCTGAACCAAGTTCAACAGTATCAATTCCTGCAGCTGGACCCCTTTGTCGTTTCATCATTGTTCGAAACCATCTCCGAACAGTGTAGTAAATTAAAGGGATGTAGAGCAATATGTTAATGACGTATACTACTAATTCGGTAGGATACACACCCAAAGAATATCCCCAAAGAAGATTTACTGGACTGATTGCAGCCCATGCAAAAAAGCCCATGGTGGCCATCATCATGACTGCACAAATAGTGCCTTGGATAGGATTACCACGAGGATTTCTTATCCTTGTCGGAGTTTTTTTTTGCCATCCTCACCCATACTCATCTCACCCATTTTCCCCTGTCTACCAAACTTGCCACCACTTTGACGGGGACCTTGCTTGTCATCAGACTCACTACCAGTTTCTGTCGGAGATTTTCTTTTGTCTTGTTTCTGTGCAACATCATGAGCCTTTGTTATAGATTGGTCAATTTCATTTGGTGAGGGTGGTTCTAATAAACCACCGCGCCGGGTCCGATGACTTAGGGTTAATTGGGCGGCTAATTGCATATCTTCAAGGTCTACTTCTGTACGTTCATAGAAAGCAGCAAGAGTAATTGCGGTCTTACTGATTATAATGTCAGGACGCACTCCATCAACCTCTAGCGCATCAGTTGCCATTGCGATTGCCTTTAGTTTTGAGTCTGAAAGCGTAACTTCTGGAAGTAATTCCCTTGCCTTGATAATCTGCTTTCTTAGTTCAATCTGGTCGCTTTCCCAAGTAGAAATGAATTCATCAGGATCTTGCTCAAATGCAAGATTACGCCGGACTAGTTCCATCCGGTCCTCAATACTATGCTCTGCTCCGACTGAAACATGCAAGGGAAATCTGTCAAGAAGCTGAGGACGAAGTTCGCCTTCCTCGGGATTCATAGATCCCATCAACACAAAATCAGATGGGTGAGATATCGAGATTCCTTCTCTTTCAATGACGTTAATCTTTGTTGCTGCAGCATCTAGAAGATCATCAACAAGATGGTCAGGTAGTAAATTCACTTCGTCAACGTACAAGACATTTTGATGAGCTTCGGCTAAGATTCCAGGTCTAAGAGCCTGTATCCCTTCATTTAGAACTCGTTCGATATCTAATGACCCAATTAATCGATCCTCAGTCGTAGAAAGAGGAAGATTGACAACATGCATTTTACGCTTTAGTGATGGTAAACTCTTCTCAGAAGCAAGCCGAGATTGACAGTCCTCACAAAGAGCTTTCTCGATATGAGGATTACAACCAAAACGACATCCATCAACTACATCTACTTCAGGGAGAAGTTCTGCAAATGCTCTAACAAGAGTAGTCTTACCTGTGCCCTTAGGTCCCGAAACGAGTAAGCCACCGATGCGAGGGTTCACTCCATTTAGAATTAGAGCTAGTTTTAATCTCTCCAATCCCACAAGAGCTGTAAAAGGTATAACCATTCGCTTCAGCTGTACCAAGAGTTGACCACCTTGCAAGGATTCAGGTATTGTGAAGATAGATATAACCGTAAGTGTTAAAGTAAGTTTGGGGTCATTCACGTGATTTCAACTATAACCCATTTGGAGTGTCCGGAATGTGGAAAGCAGTATTCCATAGAGCAAGCTGTATCAATCTGCGTTTGTAGATCGCCGCTATTTGCTCGATATGATTTAAGTCGAGTCATTGATTCTATTGATTGTGAAGAGTTTCCAGCTCCAGTGAATTCTATGTGGAGATATTCAATGGTTTTACCTGTTGCTTCACCATCATTCATCCTTAGCCTTGGAGAAGGATGGACACCTCTAGTTTTAACGAGACGCCTTGGAACTCACTATGGTCTGAGACTGTTACGTATCAAGGATGAATCCAGAAATCCAACATTGAGCTTTAAAGATCGGGGATTATGTACTGCAATATCCAAGCATCTAGAATTAGGTGCATCTGCTGTTGCGCTACCATCAGCAGGAAATGCTGCAG
The DNA here is from genome assembly GCA_016841005.1 of Candidatus Thorarchaeota archaeon. The sequence goes on from JAEORG010000440.1 coordinate 9,854, forward strand.
TTTCAACTAGTGCTTATGCTGCTGTTGGAGGAATTCCTGCATACATCTTTATGCCAAAGGATACGCCTCGTCCATTCTTCGAAGATTGTCAGATGTATGGTGCAATTACATCCTCAAATCCAGGTACAATATCTGACAGCGCAGCTGCAATGAAAGAGATGAAGGGGAACTGGACAGATCTTTCAACAACCAAGGAACCGTACAGAGTAGAAGGGAAAAAGACACTGGCTTATGAAATAACCGAACAATTAGGGTGGTCAATTCCAGATGCAATTGTGTGCCCTACCGGCGGAGGAACAGCGTTAATTGGAATTTGGAAGGGACTCGATGAACTCGAATCGATTGGATTGATAGGAAATGAAAGGCCGCGTATGTATGCTGCTCAAAGTGGTGGGTGTGCACCAGTTGTTAGAGCATTTGAGAATGGTGCTGAAATAATAGAGCCTTGGATAAATGGTGAAACAATAGCATATGGTTTGCGAGTCCCAAGGCCATTTGCAGGGAGATTGATTATGCGAGCACTGTATAAATCAAAGGGAGGGGCAGTGGCAGTTGCTGACCACGAAATTGCATCCACAATGAGCATTGCAGCTAAGTTAGAAGGATTAGATATCTGCCCAGAAGCTGCTGTTGGACTTGCAGGATTGAGTAATTTGATAGAATCCGGAGATATTGACTATGATGAGGAAGTCGTGGTCTTGAACACAGGGTCTGGAGTAAAATATCGTCAGGCATAATGTTCGCTATACCTATTGGACTTGGAGGATAATAGGGAGAATTTCTCTGAGGTCTTTATTTCTTATAACCACAGACGCAGCTTTTGCGACATCCTCGTTCTCAGGATTAAATGCAATAGACATTGCAACTACTGGAAAAACCGCAATGTCATTCTTTCCGTCACCAACGAATACGGTATCGGATAAGGGTATATCAAAATGAGCGCAAATCTGTTCGATTTCCTTAGCCTTTCCACCCCATCCAACGTTTACTTCGACCTCGCCAGTTATGATTCCATTTTCATGACGTATCTTATTCACCAAGAGATACTCAATACCTACTCGATCGACAATTCGTTCTGCAAGAATATCGATGCCACCAGAGAGCACTGCAACTTGGATTCCATTTCTCTTCAATTCCTTAACAGCTTCAATTGCTCCTGGCATGAGTTCAGTTTCATTGGCTATTTTCTGAACATCCGACAATTTTTGACCTTTCCATAATGCTGCATCGAGTGATGCCCACTCCTGATAATCAATCTCTCCAGCAAAATATTTGTCATAGTAGATACTGCCTTGCTCATGAGTCTCAAAATATTCATGCAATCGCCACCATGAGCTATTGTGAGTGGTCAAGGTGCCATCTAGGTCAAAAACAACAAGTCGTATTGCCATCTAATATGTCACAACCAAGGTGAGTCACGATCTTATCTAACTCTGTGCTTCTCGCTCCCGCTCTTCCTTTGCCTCTCGTTCTAAATCAGCAAGTAGATCGTCAATCTTCTTCTCTTTACCTTCTCTAGCAGCTTCAGGCGTGACTGATTCTTTCGTTCCAAGGGGGGGTAGGACACCCTCCTTCTCGAGCAGAATTTCAGCTTCCATTGCATCTAGCTGTCTATCTATCCTTTCCTCAGATTCTACACTCATATCGGATGTTGACAGATCTTCCGAGAGCAGCTCCCCAGCAATAGAAATCTCTTCAAATGACTGAGACAGCTTATCAAGCTGTGCTTGTATCTCTCCAGGATTAAGCATTGCACGTGCTGCAGTCAGTGCATCGTTGGCGATTGTAAATGCTCGAAGGACTTCAGATTGGTCCTTTGCTTCTTCGATGTTCATGAGGGCAGTTTCAAGGGTTAGAAACTGTTGCTGATAACGCCCACGTCTATTCTCTAGTTCTACGACAACACTAAGATGTGAGCGAGCAACTGTGCGGTCCCCTCTTGCCATTGCTTCCTTTGCTTTCGCTTGCTCTTCAATCTGGCGTGTTTCTAGTCGTCTTATTCTTAGTGTCAAGGCATTCATTGTGCCTTTTATTTCGAGGATACCTCTCTCGGCATCCACCTTTTTCTTACCGCTTAGAAAGCCCATTGTCTATACACCAGTTTTGCCCTTTCACTCTTGATTCATATTCTCGTGCAATTAAACGTTTGCAGACTCACGGATAGGATTATAGAGACCCTGTTAATCAAAAAAAGTGGTTGTTCCGCCAATGACTGTGATGCATGATATGAAGAAAGCTGTGGAAATTGCTAAACAATCTGTTCTGGATAATCTGGAATCATCAACAATTAGAACTGGGGAGGAAAACCCGTTTGGCGATAAAACGCTACTTCTAGATCAGACAGCAGAAGATAATGTGGTTGAATATCTTCAGCAATCGAATACTATATACAGTATACTAACAGAAGAGAAGGGATTGATCGAAGCGGATAAGTCTCCAGAATATCTTGTGATTCTTGATCCAATCGATGGATCGGCTAATCTTGAGAGAGGAATTCCTCTTGTGTCTGTAGGAATCTCTGCAGCTCCTTATTCAGAATATATGACAACAGACAGTGTGGAAATAAGTATAATCGATTCTTTCTTCACTAACGAACAATACATCGCAGTTGTTGGAGAAGGGGCTAAGAAGAATGGAAAACCTATCAAACCAGTTCTGAATCGCCAAGATCAAAGAGTTGTCATTTCATACGATACAAAGAAGAGGTTAGAAGGAGATTTTGGGCGTCAATCGTTTCAAACACTCCAATCTGTATATGATATGCGTCGAACTGGCAGCAACCTTCTGGATTTATGCTGGACTGCGTCAGGTGCATTGGATGCAATGATTGACCTTCGAAACATTCTCCCAATTATCCATGTATCTGGAACACATATGGTGTTTGAAGCCGGGGGTTATGTACTTGACATGAGTGGTAGCCGATTCTGTCAGTCATTCGATATGA
>JAEORG010000441.1 GCA_016841005.1 Candidatus Thorarchaeota archaeon
ATTCATTCGTTTCGAGAGTTCTTGTTTAAGGATCTCTGAAACATCTGAATCCTCGTTCTTTACGAGGTACTCATTCCGACCAATGATTGTTACTTCTGTTCCAACTGCAGAAAAGAAGTGTCCAAATTCAGTCGCGATGTATCCTCCCCCTATGATAAGCACTGATTTTGGTTGCTCCATGAGATGGAGTGCTTCATCATTTGTGAGATACTCTACTTTGTCAATACCCTTGATATTGGGAATTAGTGGTCTTGATCCAGCTGCAATAATGATGTTCGGTGCCTTGATTTTCTCTCCATCAATCTCAACAGTGTAATCATCCACAAAAGACCCTGTCCCCTTGTACCAGTCAATACCTTCAGCTGCGTCGACCGATTCTCCCTGCATAGTACTATCGCCATCAACTTCATCCCTCATCCGCTTCATAATCCACGGATAGTCAATCTTCTCAATCTTAATCTCCACTCCAAGTTCCTTGAGATGTTTTGCCTGTGTGATGATATCTGCGACATATGTCAGAATCTTTGTTGGAATACAACCTCTGTTAAGACATGTACCTCCCATCGGGCCATGTTCAACGATGGCAACTTTAAGGCCCTGCTCATAGGCATCAGATGCAACATTCATGCCTGCTCCCGACCCTATGACAATTAAATCATACTTCTTCATGGTTATTAACAATTCTCTATATGTTAATAAAGATGTAGGTCAAGCAAAACCGTAGAGTCTAAAAGCTATTGTTCCTTTAAAATGCAAGGAGCGGAGTTCGTTGAGTAAGCATCACTTAGTCCTTGGTATAGTTTTCATAATATTGCTAGTAGGATTCTGTTTGCCAAATACTTCTGCAACGCATTTTGATGAGGTGAAGAGAGGACCATATGTAGATCAAGTCATGTACAAGGTGATTGCAACTGATTCCCAAAGGATTATAGCTCTGTTGAATGGTGATGTTGATCTGATTGCTACGAATATTGATCCTGTCAATATTGCTATTTTAGAGGCTGATCCAGATACTAGTGTTGCAGACAATCTCAGAAATGGATATGGGAAATTTATCATCAACTGCAACAAATTTCCATTGAATATTACCGCATTCAGACGAGCATTTGCATTTGTTCTAGATAAAAACAATGTATCTCAGATTGTTTTTGACGGTGAATCGGTTCCAATAGATTCGCCTATACCTGAAGTCAACCCATGGAGCATAGAAGGAACTCTTCCATACTCCTATTATGACCAGAACACAATTGCAGCAAATCAACTTCTAGATACTGCTGGTTTTGCAAACATAGATGGCGACATATGGAGAGAGGCACCTGATGGGAGCGATTTCAGTCTTGATATTGAGTATGCATCAGGCTCCACGATTTCAGCATCTATCGCTACTGTTGCTGAAGATTCACTACAAGTTGTAGGTATTGATGCTCACGCCAAACCAGCAGATTTCAATGATTATAACTCAAGGCTAGATCGTCATGGTGACTTTGATGTTGCTTTCATTGGCGCGAATTTTTACAATAATGATCCTCGATGGATGGTGACTCAATTTTGTTCCGATTATTACGGTGAGCCTTATACGAACCCAAGTAATTGGATTAATACCACTTTCGACACCTGGTCTGATAAATTATGGAGCAATACAACATACGAAGGTGTCCGCGAAGCAGTAACTGAGATGCAGAAAATTGTTACTCACTCAAGTCCAGAAATAATGATCTATTCTAACATCTATCATACAGCTTACAGAAATGACCGTTTTGAAGGTCAAATCGTTGATAAATCACAAGGAATCTATAGCACATGGACTAATCTAAAAACGCACCTCTTGGAATCTGTAGGAGGTCCTTACGGAGGCACTCTCAATCAAGCTCTCCCACAAGATGTTGACACTTTCAATTTCATGATAAGTGCTTCTGCTACGACTATGACAATTTTAGATAACCTGTACATGAGTTTATTCAAGGAAGGACCTAATGGTGAAATAATTCCCTATCTTGCAGAGTCCTTCACAATACAAACTCACGATGACGATGTTTCAATACCTGCAGGTCACACACGTTTCATAATTGATATAATTCAAAATGCTACTTGGAGCGATTTTACGCCCCTCACAGCGATGGATATTGCTTTCACCTTTGACTACTACAAAAATAGTAGTGCATATGGAAATCCAATGGGCGTTGACTTAAGTGAATTAGTTACTGCATATAATTCCTCTAACTATCAAGCAGTCCTTGAATTCAGCACAGAATCCTACTGGCATTTTGACGATTTCGCGTTTGATTATATCATCCCCACACATATCTTCATGGATATCGGTTTGTCAGGATGGAATTCTTGGAATCCAGTCCTTTCTTCGGATCCCCAAGTGACATGTGGACCATTTTTTGTGTCTTCGTATTCTGCTGGGAATTACATAGAACTCTCATCCAATCCGTTCTATCCTTATCGATTAGTCATACCCCCAGCGCTATCTGGTCCTGATGACTTTTCCGCAATTGAACACTCCTGGAATGTTATCACATGGACTGTTTCTGATGATAATCCCGTGGTGTATTTCGTTTTAGAGAACGGGACTCAGATGGTGGGTGACTTTTTGTATGGAGGGCCTATCAATTATGAATTCTATGCACCGTCATCGGGCTGGGTGATGAACTATACCTGCATAGTTTGGGACGCTGATGCACAATATGCACTTGATACCGTGCTAGTTACTGGTTTACAGGATACACTCCCGCCCGACATCATTTCAGAACCTTCAGACTTGGAATATAATGTTGGAGATACAGGGAATACTTTGTCTTGGATATTCTTCGACCATACCCTTGCAACTGTTAACTTGTACTTGGATGATCAAATGATCTATGAAGATGATATGATTGATCCGAACATCACCAGTTTGGAATGGGACGTCGACGGACTAGCTGTTGGAGTACATAACTACACACTCTATCTGGATGACATTTGGCAGAACATGGCTACATCGACGGTGTTTGTCACTGTGGTCGATAATTCTTTGCCTATAATTGAAAGTCAATATATTGTTGCTCTCTTTCAAGGTGTAGCAACGAATAATGTAACATGGATTGTTACTGATTCCGACCCCGCAGAATATACAGTCTACCTTAATGGAACAGAGTTCGAAACTGGATCATGGACCTCCGGAGTTCCCATTGTTGTAGGCTTGTCAAGTCTTCAAATTGGATACTACA
>JAEORG010000442.1 GCA_016841005.1 Candidatus Thorarchaeota archaeon
CTGAGCGAATGTCTTCGATGTTTCCAAAAATGCAAAAAATACTGAGGGTTGCTCGTTGAAGAAAAGGATGCCCAAGAGGACTCACAATTCGTTTGCATATTTCTGGCAATTTCTCTGCATTGCACCTACGTTTATTCTCGGGGGCACGGAATTTGCGAGCGTGTGCAGTAGGGATAGGTGGATTTTCCATCTAACACCGATTCACGTGTTCAAATCACGTACGACCCACCACTTTCTTTTCATTTCCAATCCAACTTCTCTTTAGCGTTGAGAATTCGACATCCTTTTCTGAATTCAATCTAATCCAGAATGGGAGATGGTTAATTGAACAAGGAGCAAGTAACGTCTTTTCGTAGAAAACTCACAAGCATCTGGTTTAGAAAAATTGGGATATTCTTCTTTTTTGCAGCAATATTCACGTTGACATTATTCTTTTCAGGAATAATCCTAAACGACAGTTTTTTGCTCACTGTTTCAATTCCTGCTTTTCTTTTGACTCTATTAATCATAATATCTGGATTAATCCACAATTCAAGAAAATACGGTGAAACAAGGAGAAATACAAAGGAGTATTTTGACAACAAAATCGAACCAAAAGCCCTAGCAAGATTGGACTCCAAAGTTTCCGCAAGAGTCACTTTATGGAATTCTATTTTTGTATCTGTTGTTATTATCTATGCACTGATCACGGAAAATTCAATCGATTTTATTGCTGCATTTTCAGTCAACCTCGTAAATCTGGTTGTATTCAATATACTATGGGGGATCTATAAACAGGGTATTGTATCTAATGATGTGCAACTAAGATTGGCAATTTTCCAATTGATGTACTTGTTTATTTTCACATATTTGGCTTGTACGATTTCAGTCGTTTTAATCTTCATAATTCTCTTGGGTGCAAATCTCTATGGATGGACTCTTCTCATCAATCTAACTCTCTATCTCGCATATCTATACCTTGGTTGCTCTCTAGCCTTTTCTTACGTGTTTTTTACCAAGTTTGTACGAATACTCGATAGAAGAGAAGCAAAGGATTTGCTTAAAGAGCGGCCAGAAGACTTAGAGCAATATATTGAAGCAGCAACAGCGCTTAGCAGTTATTATTCCTCGATTCCAATAGCGATAATGGTATTCTCAGTGAATGCTTTATTATCAATTCTTTTTATTTTTCCAGCTCTTTTGGCATTTGTAGTTGCATTACTCTCCTTGGCAGATACTTTAGTATTGTATATTTGTGTGGTTCTATTTGCAATAGTAGCAATACTAGGCATTTTGTGGGAATCTATGGACAAAATACTCGTTTCTTCGGATGAAAAGCACGATTGACTGAATATACAGTGCGGTGGTCACGTGTTCAAATCACGTGATGTTTAATCTTCTACCTCGCATTGATTAACAGTCTACCTTGAAAGTCTACTAATTATCGGATTAGCCGTATAAAGCACATCCAGCATACCCAAGGATCCAAGAATAGCCCATAATAGAACGATGAACGAGGGAGTTGCTATGTATACAATGGCTGTGAGAATGCCATATGTGACGATGAATGCTGATAGAAGACTATACTCACTCTTTTTTCCAGTGCTTGTCTGACTCGAATAGGTTTTGCCGCCAGGAAATCTCCATCGTACTCCTGATTTTGTGAAGCTGTCTTCAACCAAATGCATTAGAAAACCAAAGGGCAATCCGATCCATACAATCCAAACCCAAATAGACGTTTCTAAGGGAAGAAGCATCACATATGTTGAATATAGAAATATGATAGCTATCGGGATTGCAAAGAAAATCGTTGCGAGAAAGCAACCAATAAACGAGTGTAGATAACCGCGGTGTTGCTCTCGATATTCGTCAGAGCGAGTTCTCAAAATCCGCGTCATTGGTTTATAGAATAGGTATTTTCCAAAAAGACCGATTGGCCGCCAATACCCATGCATCACCTTGGCATCTGAAGCGTCTACGTCGGGTAGCAAGCAACCCAGCAATACGCCTCCGAGGACATAAGCTATCACTTCAATCATAGCATCTGGTGCCATACTATACAGAGTCCAGATAGTGGGCAGACTAATCATGAATGAAGCTGTCAGATGTGATTCCCCTCTCATAATGGATACACCACTTTACTTAGGTTCATGTTTGCTTATGAACATGTCATCAAATCTCCCCATTCCACCCGCTACCACCAATCTGCAGGGCCTGGAGGAAGGAAACTTCTTGGAATTCAGTGACCTCAAGGCATTCAAGCTGGACGAATTTAAGCACCTATTACTTTCGGTAATGTAGGATAGACATTCAGAGGATAGCTTTTGCTTGGATTCTTCTTTGTATACGTACACTTTCAACTGCCTTAACCTTCTATCTCGGAAGTGCCGAGCTGGGCAGAGATAAGAACTTGTGGTGATGTTAGAAGATGTGAAGAAAAAAGAGATAGAGATGGGTGATAACCTCAAGTTTCTTACATCAATGTATGGACTGGAAGAAAAGGGGATCAAGGTTCAGGTCAGTGACCGCAACTCAAAGAAAAAGTCCAGAGTGCTTACCCTTGGAAGATATGTGCCGTTTGGGAATAAGATATTTTTTCTAGAGGAACTGGAACCTTATTGGTTCATTCTACTTACAACCATTGTTCATGAGTATCGTCATTATCAACAGAGAAAACAGATGTTCGTTTCCCTAGGAACTATACTAGCACTTTGCATGATATCATTGTCACTTGAGTCCTTAATATATGGTCGATATATCATCCCAGCTATCTGTGTGACCATTATGATTCTAGCACAGAAATACTTTGAATGGGACGCCAGAAAATGTGTGACAAGATATCTTGACGTTGAGATTCATTTTCAGGACGCTCTTGAAAAATTATTACTGGTTCAAAGGCTGGAAGATAGTGACAAAGCCACCCGTTATTATTTCAAAGAACTTCACAGATTGATCAAAGCAATCTACCCATCACTTACAAATTGATTTCTTCAATGGGATGACTAGTGGTGATGTTGGTAATCCTGTAATATTCTAAGATTTGTATTACTAACATTTCATCGAAGTATAAAGAATTGAGAATATACTCTACTCAAGACTCTCTCAGAAGAAGCGAACTGTAGAAAACATACGAAATATCAAAAGGTAATGCACTTCTAACTGGAATAGGAGGAGATGTGAATAATGGATCTTAATTGGATGAGCGTTCTTTTTTTTCTTGAGAATTTTAAAACCAATACTTGGATTACGCCTACTGATGTATCGAAAGTTATCATGAAAGTCGACAAAGAGTATTTTGATCCTAAGATGATAACTGGGTTAATGCATTTCATGACATTAGATCGTTACAAGGCTGAAAAATATCATGGAGAGGAAATCATGTGGGTGACAAAAGACGATGACTCGAATATCAAATTCATGAAACTCACCTTGAAAGATGCTTTTGCGGGACCAGAAAATGAAACGAACTTTTCCTATGAAAGGTGGTTAGAGAGATACGAAAAAGGAGTAGGAAGAAAGCAATTTGTTTCAGATCGAGATGTGAAGTCGTCAAGATATCCACCTCATGTCATTTATCATTCATTCGAATATAGAGGTGAACTAATTGAAGAAAGGAAACCTGACTATCCTGGAAAGAAATCTTTGGAGAGAATAAGAGATATTGAAACCAACATTGATGAATGGGTAAAAGAAACTCGAAGCTTGTTATGTTCGCATTTGGAAGGTCATGAAAAGGTCAAATTAGTACTACTCAAAACAATTGATTCTCCTAAATTTCAAGAAATCTATGAAGAAGTACAGACCGAGGTCATAGAGAAGAAGCTCCATACGAGACATGATACCATCCATGTATTGCGCGTCACAATGTTGGCAGTCCAGCTTTGTATCGAACTCTGGAAGAAACATCAGGAATTATTCAAGCTGAAGAAATACGAACTAAGTGATGTGTTACTAGTAATAGGTCTTGCATGTCTCTGGCATGACTGTGGATACTCAGAGGTGGGAAGTCTTGAAGAAAAACATCCCAAGAGATCTTGGGAAAAGGCAAGATATTACATTGATAAATCACTCGACGAGTATGGAATTTCGGAGGAGAACAAGGGGTATTTTTTGAATGCCATTGAGTATGCAATCCTTAATCATTCTGGAGGCAAGGGCAAGTTCGTTGAAAAGATGGAAGCTGCTATCGTGAGGGTTGCAGATGGTCTTGATTGTACTACCCATAGAATAGGAGGTAGTGGTCTGAAGGCGGACTTCAAGGAGTATTTTATTAGAGGGCAAGCACTCCATATAGGTGGGAAGGTCCCTATAAAGGATGTAAAGCTCAACTATGATGGGGAAAGGATAGTCATCTTAGTTGACACAGTTCCAGAATTCACACCTATTAATGGAGATATATTCGGATCGATTCTCTTCAATGAACTTAATATGTTGCGTGAGGATAAGATAGATAGTCTGGGCGCTCCATTCTCTGATTTGTTCCATATCAGGGTAAAGTTAGCTGTCATGGGTGGTTTCGATACACAAGATCTCCCCTAACCATTCTCAGAGAAAGAGAGGTAGGTATGTAGCTTTGAGGGTGATTAAACACCTGAAGGAGTTGCATGAGGATTTCTGAGAGTGTGTTTCAGGATACTACAAAACTCGGTGGAAAGAGTACGAAATACTCTATTACAATAGATAACAGGACACCACTGAAAACTAGTCCTTTTCCTTTACTCTGATTGGTTTCAGTGAACCAGAGAATCGCACCAATGAGGACGATGATGACACCAGAGATCTGTCCGATGAAGATGAGAAAGTCCCATATCTCAGCAAAGTACATACCAATCATTTGTGCGAAGTTTTGAAGAGGGCTCTGCATTGTTGTTGCACTCACTTGATAATATGATACCAGAAACAGAGGCTACAATGAATCCAGTACTCCGTTTCTGATATCATCTGTGGATATCTGATGATTCCTTTTGAATTCCTATTTCTTGATACTAAAAGAAGAATGGCGCCGAGGACGAGATTTGAACTCGCGCTTCACAAAGGAAACCGGTTTTCAAGACCGGCGCCGTAATCCGGGCTTGGCTACCTCGGCTTGCCATTGTCACCGTTGGAAATGCCTTTTAAGCTTCTTGTCGTGGGTGCCATTGGAGAATTAGCAATTGGAA
>JAEORG010000443.1 GCA_016841005.1 Candidatus Thorarchaeota archaeon
TGAACGGATTAGGAGAAGGGGATGTTTCAGACTATATTAGTAATCTAATCTCTCATGATACATTTATGATAGACCAAAATTCAGACTTCCTAGATCAGGGGTGGTCTGGGGATGGGAGTGAATCCAATCCGTATCTTATTTCAAGCATCTTTGTTAGGTCAAATACAACAGCTATTAGCATCACCGATACTGATGCTTACTTTGTTATTGAGAATAGTTGGATTACACTCGATGAAGAATTTGGTAGATCCACATCTGGAATTGAGTTGGTAAATGTCTCGAATGGAGTCATAAAATCAACTTTTGTTACGAATACTGAGATTGGAGTTCAAATAGAAACTTCACAGAATTGTGTTATATCTAACTGTACAGTATACAATAACGAATATGGGATACAAATCTACAGGTCTGAAAATTGTACGGTTTTCAGTTCCCTACTACAGCTTGGTGGTAATTGGGGCGGTAATTGTGGAGTTCTTATTAATGAGTCGAAGTTCATTGATGTGTTGAACTCTCAATTTACAAAATATGCCTTTGGATCTTCCTACGGCATCGTTGTATATTCCTCACAATTGTGTATGATCAATAGTTGTTTCTTTCAAGGAATATCTTGTGGTGTTGGATTATACGCCTGCCATGATTTTACAATCATAAATTGTTCAATTATGCAGAATTCTCACGGGGTTCAACTAAATACTTGTCAGAACATATCGTTAACACAGTGTTGGTTTAACGAATGTGATATTGGTCTTGAATGTTTTCGATCATATGGAGTTTCATTAACGGATAGTGAAGTCAACAATGGATATCATTATCGTACAGGGATATCTTTAGAAGAATCAACATTTTGTGTCTTTAGCAACCTCTCTCTCTATAACTCAAGTATTAGTATAGATGGATTCAACAAGACACACTGGAATCACACTTTCAATAACGTTTCCATTGACAGCAAACCAATTGGATATTTCTTTGAGGTTGAGGGAACTTCAATAAATTGCGATCTTTATTCTCAATGTCTGATTTCCTATTGTAGAAAATTTAACCTGACTGGGCATCTGCCTGAAAGCATGGGATATACAACTCGAATCATGAATTCAACATCAATATTGATCTTCAATATGACAAATACGAGCTTCGAGATAGTGAACTCCAGTTCTATTGAATTCTTCAATATGTCGATAGAAGACCTGACATTTACCAAATCAAATTCAATCAAAATTAGCGATTCGTCCTTGGAAAGATTGTATATTTTTTATTCATCTAACTTTGAATTTTCAAATCTAGAACTCTCTGCTTATACAACTGAATTCAGGTTGTCTTTTTGTAGAAACATAAGATTCTACGAAACTGAGATGGAGTTCCACGCTGGCCGTTATGCGTGGGAATCGTCAGGACCAACAATAGAAGATAGTTTTAATGTAACAATGGAAGATGTACACATTAACTGCACATATCCTAATTTTCAAGTCCTCAGGTCCTCAAATTGTGATTTCAGTTATGTAAATATTGACTCTAGAATGCGTATCATGGAGTCCAACACCTCTGAAATTTCCAATTGTGTTTTATCTACCAACGATGGAACCAACTTGTTTCTCGACCATTCAAGAAACGTTACAATTGAGAACTGTGAAATGATTGGAGATGGTTTAGAAATTGCAGGTTCAGTAAGACATCACTGGTACCATAGAATAGCGGATAATTCACTCAATGACCTACAAATCATGTACTTCATTAATCAATCCAATCTAGTAATCCCTGGACAGCAACTTGGACAAGCGATATTCATTGGCTGCTCACAGATAGAATTAATGGATAAAAATATCCCGAATACTAGTTATCCCTTTCAATTTGCATATTGTCAGCAAGTTGATATCTCGAATATCGAGATGTACAATAATTATGGGAATACTTTCGGTAGTCCCCAATTCTTCATGTGTAATATCCTCCGAATTTCTAAATTATATTATAACAATCACACGACAAGATTACTACTTCGTTCATGCACAGATGTAATAGTAGAAGATAGCATATTCTTCTTCAATGGTGGTGTAAGTCTAGATGGTGATTCTTCAAGCTGTACTATAAGGAACTGTCATTTTCAAGATACATATGGCATATACTGCTCAAGAGTGTTTCAATGTAAGATCAGTGGGAATACTTTTTGGTACGGATCCTATGGAATTTCCATTGATCGGGGAAATGCAATCCAAATAACAAATAATACCTTCAAGGAAGACGGTGATATATATCTGCATCAGGTGCAAAACTCGGTTATTTCGTACAATTCAATGATATCAAGCAAAGGAAACGGATTGTACTTGGAGAATGGTGAACACAATCTCTATCATAGAAATAGAATCATTCGTTGCTCTTCTATCGGGATACGAATATGGCATGAACAAAACTCTACATTGGTATACAATGAGATTAAGGAGAATAGTAGACAGGGAATTCTATGTGATTATGGTTCCTTCAACAGATTTTATGGGAATCTCCTTGGCAGGAATACACAGGGTGATGCAGTTGATAACGGAGAGAACAATGAATGGGACAACGGAGAGAATGTAGGAAATTGCTGGGGATTCTCAGATTCATTGTACCCTATGACTATACCAGGCACTGGGCAATCAATCGACCATTATCCATTGTCATCACATGACAGAGAGCTTGTGTCTCCTGTAATTGCTCATCGATACAATGTAACGGAAAATCTGAAATCAGAAAATCCTGATCCGAACATCATTTGGTGCTATTGGGGAACACCTGGAAGAGTTGAAGTCTTTGTTGATGGAGTTGCAGTCAAAGATGAACAATGTTTGGGATGTGGATTCCAAAGCGTATCAGTACAAGAATATGGACTAGCGAACTACACATTACAGATTACTGACTCAGATGGTAATGTCGAAATAAGCACAATTGACCTAGGTGGTGAAATAAGACTATTACAACAAGTTGTTGCTGGAGCCTTGGGCATCATAAGTGTGGGAGGGCTTTTCGCTATGACAATATTATTTGACCTGAGAAGACGCAGAAAGAAATTTACTAAACAAAAGAAGAAAGTAGAAAACGAAAATGAGGAGCTGTTGCAAGCTCTTGAAGATTTGAAGGCTACCTCAAACAAAACAGAATAGCATCAATTTCTTGAGAGCGGTATTTCTTACTGAACACACTGCTGTTTTCTTATTGTTTGAAAGAAAGAGAAAACACAATCACCCTATCCCGTTTCACTCGGTATCTGTGAGAAAAGAACAGATAGCATAGACCTTACCAGTAATATTTGGTGTGGACTATGGATTACACAGAAACAGTGACACTCCAGAAGGCAGAGATTTCCGATGCAGAGATCCTAACTGAAACATGTAGGAGAGCATTTAACTCCGATGTTGATTACGGAGAGCCCTCACCTGGAGGCCCACCTGGATACAACTCGATTGAGTGGAACACATCGATAATTAATAACAAATGGTTACAGTACAGAAAGATTCTCCTTGATTCCGATATTGTAGGCGGATTTATTGTTGGAAATAGAGGACCTGGATATCAGGTATGCGAGCGTATCTGGATAGATCCAGATCAAATGAGGAAGGGAATAGCAACAAGAGCATTCGAGATGATTTTGGAGAAATACCCATCTGCTGATTTATGGACTTTGGGAACTCCAGAATGGAACACACGAACAAATCCATTTTACCAGAGTATTGGTTTTGTCCAGATTGGAACAACTCATGATTATCCCACTTGGAACGGTGTCTACTACGAAAAGAGAATGAGAGATGGTGAACCTCGTTCTAAGTCCAATATTATCGAACTTCAGGATGGCCAACAGAGAGTATTTGTTGAAGGAAAGGTAGACCATATATCGGACATACGCACTGTTACATCCAAAAAGACAGGTGATGAACTCAGAGTTGCTGACGCAATCTTGACTGATGATACTGGTTCAGTAAAACTTGTTTTATGGAATGATCAAATTAGACAATTAACTCTTGGCTCGCGTATACGAACTGAAGAAGGGTTTGTAAAATCATACAGAGATGAACTCCAACTGAGTATTGGTCAATTTGGAATGATTATCACATTGCTATGCTATTGGGTGAAATTACACTAGTGATACGGAGTTATACGACGTTGAGTTAGGACTTCTTCACCAAATTCAAAGGGAGTTAATCTGATTTGAGAATAGAGTGTATCTCCATCGGATTTCTTGAA
>JAEORG010000444.1 GCA_016841005.1 Candidatus Thorarchaeota archaeon
AACCATAGTAGTCTGGAACTGGTAAGTAGACAAGTTCATTCACCGTTAATGGAGTGATACCTATTGATAGAGTAGTATTCACGTTGAGATATCTCATGACATTGAAGACAAGAAGAATATCGTTGCTAATACCACCTAACTCAAAGGATCCATTAAATAGGTCACCCAGGAAGTTGGTATCTAGGTCGTCCAAGTCAAGGAGCTGTGGGCATCCATCGATATCTTGGTAGGCATATATCCACATATCATTAAGTTCGGTCTCATCCATTAGGAGTGAGATATTCATCCAAACTCCTTCCGCGCCAGTAAGGTGGAGTGCGTAATACTCATTATTGTCTCCATATGTCCACAGAGAGAAGTTTGACCAAGAGAATCCAGGTCCTAAATCAGTTGTTACAAATTCAGTAACAATTCCTTCTCCATCTTCGTCAAATGTGACATCGAAGTCTACAGTGCGTCCGAAGAAGTCTTCGTCAACACCAATAGTATTGTTACGTATTCTATATGGAGCAACTGCAATGATTGCATAGCCATCACAGAACATTGAGTAACTAGTACCTGATACACCAAGTACGTGGGTTGAAGTGTTTGACGCGTAACCCATCCAGCTCGTTCCAGATTGTCGGTTTCCTAACTGGTGGTTTGTGGTGTATACACTACCACCGTACATGTTCAGATAGTCGATATCTACATTTACAGTGACATTGTCTTGAGTCATCAGAGTGACATTCGACCGATAAAACATCAAGTTCTCAACGGGAACTTTCATTCCGATAATGCGATCAACATCGACTGATACAGGTCCAGCACCATTGAGGACTGGCCCAAAATTGAACTCATAGAGACCACTTGCAGAACTGCCCTCAGAACGTGCATTAATCAAATACTTTCCAGCAGGTAGATAAATTGTTGATGCTCCTTCAAAGGAACTACCTTCGGGAACAATATATGATTTGTAATAACCGTCTGAACCATAAGTCATGAAGATCCATTGGAACCCACCATTCCACTCAGTACGGTTAATCCTCAGTACAGAGTCTTGACCAAGAGTTAATCGATATGGCTTGACAATTCGTTCTGCTTGCCAGTTCTGGATGAAGAATTCCTGATTCCTAGGTAGTGCAGGAATGTCAACCATTTGGTTGATTACAGTGAAACCTACATTGTCCATCCCTTGTATGGTAAGATAATAGGTTTCATTCGCAAATGAAGTATAATAGAAGACATCACTAGGAAGATCCAGCTCTTGCCAGAATGTGGAGTCGTAATTAAACAAGCATCCAATGATATCTGCTCGTACATTAGTAGCCATAAACAACCCTCCTAGGTTTTCGAATAGAACCGACAATTTACCAAATTGAGTTGAATTTGTACTAAATTTGTATGTATGAACATTTGGACGCATCTGCTCGTATACCCACGAATTATCGTTCTCTGTATCAAACTTAATTTCCGACCCAGGGAGTGTTCCCTCAACAACATCACCAAAGGCGATTACTTCTGGAACCACTGGTTCAATCAGGAAATCAAAAATGACGTCAGCAGGATCAGATGCATAGAACTCAAAGTAGAAGAAATAGGTTCCATTCCCAGAGGATTTGAATGGCATAACGACAATATCAGAATCGTCAATATATCCTTCAGCAAGCCATCGACCCTGATAATCTATTATTCCAAACCCACACTCAAGTCCATCCTGATGTGATGTTACAGTCATGTGGAAGAATTCTTCATCAGTTACATTGAATGTACCAATGTAAGAATAACCAGACACTGCAAATAGTGAATACTCTGAATTCATATCTAGCGGGAATATATTGTAAACCTCGCTTCCTGAAATAGCAGTATCATTATGCTCAGTTACAAAATCATAAAATGCTGGAAGCCCTTTAGATTCTTGCAACCAACCCCAACTTGCACCATATCCAGAACCAAGATAGAATTGTCTATCGGCAGGACCCGGATATGATCCTGATTGTACGTTCCAATAATTCCTTGCATAGTCATATCGCACGTAATCAACATCTTCCTCGTGATTGAGGAATGTGTCGGTTGGGAAATTCTTTGCATCATCCTTAGCATAGACATAAGCATGATCATTATCATCTCGAGCGAAACTCTGTGTCTGGGTTACCATCGCTGTTGGTACAAAAGCAGCTTGAACCATTACAACACTAGGTCCGACGAGTAGCACAAATATGGCGAGTAGTGAAAACATTATTCTCTTCAGTAATCTCCTCTCCTAATAGACTACCTTTTGCGGCGTATATTTCTACAAAACTGGGCGCACCAACGTTAATAAATTATCTTAGCCAGTCCTACCATCATATCCTGATTTCTCAAGATGGTACTGTAGACCTTTTTTGATGCCTGAACTGGGGTCTATGGCCTATACTTCCTCAAACTCATCACGTTTCAGAGTAAGCTTTCGAGGATTAGCAAGTAGACTGAGTTCATAGCGATGTTGTGAAGGACCTTCACCTTTCTTCTCCCATAGATTGAGCGCCTTCTTCAATCGGTTTTTAATTTCAATACGATAACGGATTGCAATAGAGAATGCTTGAAGAATTCTACAGAACCATTCGTTATCCGCAAGAATCTCATCCCTAATCCTCACGACAAACTCTCCACCAATATCTCCAAACTTACTGTCAATGTCTGCAACTTCAGTATCACGGGAAAGAAGTACTACTTTGAAGTCATCACCAGCTGTTGCTCTTTTGCCTTCTATTTTGAAAACTTCGAAGCTTCCATTTGGCCCAGGTAAGAAGAAACCATAGACCTCGGTTGACATGCTACCACGGTACATCTCTCGAATATAGGTCACAACTTCATTCTCAGAAGTGAGAACAGCAAAGGTGAGCTGTGCCTCGTCCATCGCATGGCTACTTGCGAATTCATCAGCAACCATCTCTTCTATCGTGCCAATCCAGCTACCGGATTCAGAGAACATCTTCACTACAAATCTCTTTGACATATCATTGGGAGCATTGTTCCACATTGATTGGCGAAGGACCATGAATCCAGATTTATCTAGGTGTGGTAAATGCTTCTCACCTTTCTTCAATCTTGCTTCTGAGATTCTACCAATTATATCTGAGTCTTTGGTAAATTGCCTGCTACGAGACCTCCACTGTTCAGTCTGCCTGACCCCAATTTCGTCACCATGAACGTTTGTCATAAATAGATCTTGTGAAAGTACTCGGTATATTGTTTTGCCGCCTCGTTTCTCATCGTCACCCATGTGATTCCACTTCCTCTGAAGTTATGCTCTATCTATCAGGCTATGTGATAAGTCTTAGGACATGGCTTTGTGTATACGCGAACAGCAGGAATAATATGTTGGGGTTTTGTATAAAACATATTCATGAAACGAGAGGGAGTAAGGATAAATGGCAGAGAGTGGCTGGGATAACACTACAAAGGCATTAGCCATTGGGGTAATTATCACCATCTATGTAGGAGTAATGATTGGAACCTATGCAGTTCTGAGGCCAGTAATTCCCACTGGATCAACCACCGATACCACTACAACAACAGGTCCATGGGTACCAGAACCACCAGACACTTCTCCTCTTCCAACAGTCCCACTGGCAGATCTTGAGAACTTTTCATTTTACACAGATTATGAGGTAGATTTCGTCCTAGATGCTCCAACATATTCTCTGCAACCCGATTTGTCTAATGTTCTAAACTTGGATTTTTTCTCTGGAGTAGAAGGCTGGAATGATGATGTACGTGATAAGATTGCTGAGAACTATTTTGCAGGAATAACTGGGTGTACTTACTCCGCTCTACCTTATGATACTAGAATCTATCAGCAGTTCTCGGAAATCTATGACGATAATTATTGGGATGATATACCCAGTTTCGTAACAACAGATGCAATGTACCACACATTTCACATTCTCTATGATGAAGCGCTAAGGACAATGGAACAGAATAACCTGACACTATATCTAGAACTTCTCTGCTATCATATGGTCGAGATATCCTTGTATCAGATGTCACAAATCACTGATACAAGATGGGGTGATCTCGCTCGCAAGAATGCCGCTCTGTTTGCTGTGGCACTTAAGTGTCTCAAATCAAGTTGGTCAGTCCCAACCGTGATTAACGATGATGTCTATCAGGTTCTTGACTTGATGGATGCTGCTGAGGGATATAGCAGGGCTTGGTTCATGGACCAATTAGAAGACTTCTCACAATATATTCCAAGAGGTCATTATTCTAAAACTTCTGAGCTATCAGCTTTCTTCAAAGCCATGATGCTCCTAGGTAGGACAGCATTACGGAATTTTCCAGCTGATGATTGGTTATCTCTGGAAGCGAACAATCTGAAGGGCCAAAATGAAACTGGACAAGCATTGTTGATTTGCACTGCACTCCTAACAAACAGTTCGTACCTTGTAGCAACTGATGCTAAGCGGCTTTGGAATTGGATATACCTTCCAACTTCTTTCTTTGTGGGTGAAGCCGATGATCTCTGTCCTTCTGAATACACAGAGCTAATGTATGAGGTCTTCGGTGAAGATGTAACACTCGATTCTTTACAAAACTTTCCGCTTGTTGATGAATTTCGACTTGTATCAGCTAAACTAAGAGACCCTCGAATCCTCGCAGATTTTATGTGGTACACTGAAACAATGGAGAATGTAACAAAGGGAATGTGTTTCTTTGGTCAAAGGTTCGTACCTGACTCCTATATGTTCTGGCAATTGGTATTTCCAAATGTAGGAACCGTTCTTTCTCCAAGATTGTTTCCTAAAGGATTAGACATAATGAACATACTGGGGTCAGAATGTGCAGCTGAGTTACTGGTAGACCAACACGGGTATCAAAATTACACAATACAGATTGAGATGCTTAAAACCGAGTTTGATGCATTAGGAATTGATGAGTGGACTCAAAATCTATATTGGATGTGGCTCTACTCATTAAAGCCAGTCCTGAGTTCATATGATGATGATTATCCATCATTTATGACAAACGATGCATGGGAAGATAAGAGCCTCGTTACAGCTCTAGGTTCATGGACTGAACTCAGACATGATACGATTCTTTACGCGAAACAATCAGTTACTGGTTATATGAGCATCCATAATCCACCTCCGGGATATGTAGAACCAGTTCCATCAACCTATGCAAGACTTGCATCTCTATGTAAAATGATGATTGACGGTATGGAAAATCGATCACTACTCAGCGACAGTCTACTTGACAGATTCACCAAATTGCATACTCTACTACTTTGGCTTAGAAACATCTCGATCAAAGAGCTCACATCCACCCCCATTTCTGATGCTGAAATTTCCACTATCAAGTATATTGGCCATACTCTACGTAATATAGAGAGGGGGGAGAATGATGACATTGATAGAGCTGCAGTTGTTGCTGATGTTCATACTGAACCTAATACAAAACAAGTACTTGAAGAAGCAACCGGAGATCCGATGGTCATCATTGTTGCTGTCCCGTATCCAAATGGTTCAGTTTACCTGACTCGAGGTGCAATATATTCCTATTACGAATTTACACATCCCATGAATGATAGATTGACAGATGCGGCATGGTGGGAGATGATAGACTCAGGTGCTACTCCTGAGATGCCCGATTGGGAACAAAATTTCATAGGAAGAGAATTGATTCCACCGAGTATACTATCAGCAGATGGTGCCATTGGGTTTGAGATTGCCACCCTTAGTTTGAAACAAGAGGAATAGCTCGAAGCATAATGTTCAAAGCAAAGGAGCATAGTTTTGAACCCATGAAACTCGGTCAGATTTACAAAATGATTGTGGAAATGGGAATCAAGGCTGATCCTCGTGGAAAAGATGGTGTGAATCGAGTACTCGAGAAATCTAAGAAAGATCTTGAGAAACTTGAAGGAAAGAAGAAGGAATTAGCAGATAAGGATGTTACCTGGAATCCCTACACTGATTGTAGACTTCTCTACGGAGATGAGGAACGAGAGATTAATTCGGTTCTCTCTGGAATAGATATCTCCCCCGGAGAGATAGTTCTTGCAGATAGATTAGCTGACAAAGGTGACCAGATTGACCTCGTTTTGGCCCATCACCCTCATGGTATAGGGACTTCTAACTTAGATTTCGTGATGCGCCTTCAACCAGAGCAATGGGCCAAGATTGGAGTTCCAATTGCACAGGCTGAATCTGCAATGGGACCTCGATTGAAAGAAGTTCATTTTCTAACAAAGTCAAGAAATCATACTCAGACTATTGACGCAGCAAGATTACTAGATATGCCCTTCATGTGTTCGCATACACCCGCAGATTCTCTCGGGTATCAGTACATAACGAAGTATCTTGAGGAGAAGAGTCCAGATACACTTGGAGACCTCCTTGAAGTCTTACTTGAAATACCAGAATATCAAGAGGCTGAAAAAGTTGGAGCTGGTCCAGAAATTTTGGTTGGTAATTCGTCAGGAAGTTGTGGACAAAAGACTGTATTCTTCACAGGTGGTACTTCATCAAATCCAAGAGCATTAGAACTCTTAGCACGTGCGGGTGTGAGTACAATCATCACAATGCACATGGGAGAGAATCTAAAGAAACAAGCAGAGGAAGAAGGCCTCTATGTTGTGATTGCAGGACATGACAGTTCTGATTCCATTGGAATGAATCTTATTCTAGACGAATTGGAGAAGAACGGTCTCAAGACATTTGCATGTTCAGGTCTATTCAGGAATAAACGCAGCTGATTAGTATATGTGTCTGAATAAACACAACAAGAGAATAATCCTCTAAGCTATCATAGTAATTTCACTGGAAACAGTAGAGAGAAAACTTCGGGGTGAGTAAAAGAGAAACCAAAACGTATACCTCATGCGGAGAAGGTTGCTTCCGAGACCAACTCTGAATGACTTTCTCATGAAGTTTGGTAAATAGCCCGTTTTGGATCTCGGGTGCACTTGCTAGGAAATGGCTAAATGACGGAGATAGAGAGAACTGCGCTGAACCCATAAATCTCCTAGCGAGTGTGCCTTCCATTTCTAATAGAGAGTTAATATTCAAAGGCCTGAACTCTTTCAAATCTGTCAATTATATATACTAACTCAGGCTTTAACATAATTAACACGGTATCATCTTCATCGATAAACTCTGAGAGATACGGATGTTTCCTTTTCAATAAATCTCTATAAACTGCAATATCCGATTCTCGATAATCAACTGCAGACCCAATTATAGTAATGACTTTTGTACCCATCAGATCAAAGTTCTCATTATCCCTATTATCAATGACCAAAGATACTCTAGGATTGTGAACAATATTCCTATATTTTCTGCGAGCTCGTTTGGTTACAAAGAAGACTCCATCTAAGTTTCTAGTAACATCAAAGGACATCAGGCAAGAGTAGGGATCCTTCGGACCAATTGTGCTTAGGACTGCGACTCTCTGAGAATCAAGAAATTCCACAATTGTGTCTTGTATATCTTGGCTAATAGGTTTCATAAGAACATCACATCTTTTTGTGGTTAAACTAATCACTTGTTTGTTTTGAATTACTGTGATCGTGACCGTATATCCCACTCCTTGTCATCCGTTCTGGAGATAGAAGCTTGTCAAGTTCCTCTTCTTCGATCAATCCTTCTTCTAGAACGAGGTCTCTTATCGGTCTCCCTGTTTCAAGAGCCTTTTTGGCAATTCTAGTAGAGGCATGGTATCCAATGACAGGATTCAATGCCGTGACTAATCCAACACTCCTGTGAACAACATCTAGACCTACTGGATTTGGTTTTATTCCTACAATGCACTTCTCTGTGAAAATAGGAATTGCATTTCTAAGAATCTTTAATGACTGGAAAAAATTGTACGCCAGAACTGGTTCAAATGCATTCAGTTCGAGTTGCCCGCCTTGCGCTGCCAGATTGATTGTAAGATCATGTCCAATGACTTGGTATCCAACCTGAATAATCATCTCTGGAATGACAGGATTTACCTTACCAGGCATGATGGAGGAACCAGGTTGCACAGGGGGGAGTATGATTTCATGAAATCCTCCAACTGGTCCTGATGACAGGAGAATTAAGTCACTTGAGATTTTGATGAGGTTTGTTGCCAGAACTTTTAGCAGACTACTTGCATGTACGAATTCATCTGAGTTTTGTGTATCATCTATTAGATTCTCAGCAGTCGTTAGTTCTTGGAGACCAGTAACCATTCGGAGATAATCTTCAGCATATTGAATATACTCAACATCAGCATTCAGAGATGTACCAATTGCAGTTGCTCCTATATTATGAGTCTTCAGTACTTTGATTGCTTCAACTATTCGATCCAAGTCACGCTTGAGAGCAGCAGACCAAGCTGAGAATTCCTGCCCCAAAGTTATTGGAACAGCATCCTGCATCTCAGTCCTTCCGAGCTTCAAAGTATCCATGAATTTGTCTGCCTTTTCGTCTAAAGCGACTATTAGAACTCTTAATGATAGTGCAAGGTCTCTAAGACTGAATATTGTTGCAATCTTAATGCCTGTTGGATAGACATCATTAGTAGATTGGCTCATATTGACGTGATCATTCGCATCAATCGGGGATTGGGAATTTCTCGGATGACCTAGTATCTCATTGGCTCTTGATGCTATGACTTCATTGAGATTCATATTAGTGGATGTACCAGCACCACCTTGCAACATGTCAACAATGAACGCGTCATGAAACTCTCCCCCTATTATCTCGTCACAAGCTTGAATGATTGCCTTTGCATATTCTTCACTAAGATGATCCAGTTTTCTGTTAGCTAAAGCACAGGCTTTCTTGACCATAGCAAGAGACTGAATCAGTGTGGTATATTTGTAGAGTGAGTCCATGGACACTCCAAAATTTTCCTTGGCTCGTAATGACTGTACTCCATAGAGTGCATCCTTAGGAATCTGTCTTGCACCTAGTAAATCGCTTTCCTCTCTAAATTCGTCATTCTCTTCACTCATCGTTGCCCACCAAATAGTTACCTTGTTCATCATTGGGGGTGTGTTAGACGATTTAGGTATATCCAAAGGGGAATTTCAAAAGCCAGCTGCTTGGCCATCCTTACGAAAATCAGATCCTGCTATCCATGCATCATGAAGACGTAAAATGACTTGACCTCCACCAAAACTGGCCATGGTTTCATGAACAAGTTGATGTCCTAGTTTTCGCAAAATTCCTTGAGTATTTGGTGCGATACCATTCTCCAATGCGAGTGTATTGGATACTTGATTGTGATGAAAACGAGGATGATCCATCGCAGTTTGAGGGGACATCTGATAATCAATCAGGTTACTCACAAACTGAGCATGTGCTTGAGAC
>JAEORG010000445.1 GCA_016841005.1 Candidatus Thorarchaeota archaeon
ACGGTGATCTGGCACATCTAGAGCTTGAGTGAGTTTTTTCACATCATGGTTTCCAACAACCATTTTACCGAGGTCATAGGTAGGCATAGTATATTCACGAATACACTCCCCGAATAACTCCTTTTAATGTAATCTTGGTTATCGTTTTTACTTATCCGAGTTCTTAGTCAATCCGAAACCTTAGTATTGTACTCACGTTATCAACCCTCAGCCTAATACCAGAATCAAACTCTTAGGAAAGGATATGCATGAGCGACTCCGAGGTTGATGTAGTTGTAATTGGTGGAGGAAGTACTGGTACTGCTGTAGCTCGCGACTGTGCAATGAGGGGTCTTAAAACGCTGTTGTTGGAACGTGATGACCTTGCATCAGCCACAGTTGGTACATGCGCGGGAATGATTTCGTCTGGTCTCAAGTATAGAAGTGAACCTGATATAATGAAGATGTGCTCCGCTGAGGTAGTTCATCTAAATCGAATCGCACGTCACATAATCATGAAGAATCCTATTCTTGCTCCGTTGTTAGATTTGAGTGATGCTTCAAGTGACGGTGAGTATATTGATGCTTATTCTGAGCATGCAGATGAACGAGAAGTTCCTGCAATGATGTTTCTTACACCCGAAGCTACTCGTGAGATTGAACCTCTCGTACACCCTGATGTTATTGCAAGTGTGTACTACGAAGAGTTCTTTATTGATCCCTTCCGTTTGTGCGTTCTTCAAGCTCTCGATGCAAAAAATCATGGAGCCATTGTCAAGACCTATTGTGAGGTTATTGGTTTTGATTTCGTCAACGATTCAATACAGGGAGTTGTATACTATAATCGAATCACAGGCACAACTGAGAAAGTAAAAACGAAGCTTGTAGTGAACGCTACCGGTCCCTGGGCTAATAAACTAGCTCGAATCGGGGGTTCGGAACTTGACCTCCGTCTAAATAAGGGTGCTCATGTAATCTTAGACCGCCGCGTTGTTAACGTTGGGATTACATCGAAGGCTATCGATGGTCGCTGGATCTATTTGTTCCCCCACGAAAACACAACCCTCCTCGGCACAACAGCATTGGATACATGGGAAGATCCAGATACTTTGGTAGCCTCATATGATGAGATTGAGTATCTTTTGAAAAGTATCGAGATTGTCGTACCATCCATCCGTGAAGCACGAATCATTAGAACAATGGCTGGGATTCGTCCACTAGTTCCAGAGTGGAAGGTTCCTGAGGACAAGGTTACACGTGGATATCAGGTTATAGATCATGAAAACGGTCTGATTAGCTTCACCGGTGGAAAATTGGTTATGTGTAGACACATGGCTGAAACAGTCACTGATCTCGCATGCAAAAAACTAGGAGTAGATGCAGCTTGTACAACGCATGAAATGCCTCTACCTGGTAATGAGGATGAGGTAGATATCGAATCATTGTCTGATACATTTGGAATTAGTATGCATACCTTGGAAAGGATGCGTGCTCGTCGCGGGACTGAGATATTGAAGATTCTTGAGTTATTAAAAGATCATCCTGAATGGAAGACTACAATATGCACATGTGAACCAGTCATTGAAGCTGAGATTAGATATTCCATAAGAGAAGAATTCCCACAAACATTGAACGATCTCCGTAGAAGACTTCGCTTGGGTACAGGACCGTGTCAGGGGACTTTCTGTACGTATAAGGCAGCCTCAATCCTCTCGGAGGAATTAGATCTCCAAGGTGATGACTTTCTCGTAGATATACTGGATTTCAGAGCTGAAAGATGGAAAGGTATACGCCCAGTAATGAGAGGAGAGCAACTAGCTCAGGAAGAATTAGCACAGGGGATGTATTCATGCGTTGGGAATCTTGACCAGTCTGATGTCGATTATGACGAAAAACCATGGGAGGCAGGAAGTTAGATGGATATGGATTGCGACTTCCTCGTGATAGGTGGCGGGATGGCTGGTCTTGTTGCTGGAACTGTTGCTGCGGAGACTGGATTTTCAACAATTCTCCTACGAAAAGGACAGAGTGCAACTGCATATTCTTCTGGAGCAATTGATGTAATCGGATACCTCCCAGATGCTTCTGAGCCCTTCATAACACCTGAGGAAGGTCTCACAGCTGTGGCTGGTCTTTATCCTCTACATCCCTATAGCATTATAGGATATAGAGAGAGTATCAATCCTGAAAATGTGGTGGAAGAAATTGTCAAGAGAACTCGGGAAGCAATAGATTGGCTCAAGATTCACCTAAAGGATTCAGTAGCTCCTTTGATTGGAGATTTCGAGTCAAACATCTTCCCCATAACGATTCTCGGAACGACAAAACCAACATGCCTAGTTCAGCAGACAATGTATTCTGAAGATCTTCAAACACGTGAGGATAGTGTTCTACTCTTTGCGGGATTCTCTGGAAACGCTGACTTCACTCCTTCAGCAGCAGCAAAGACCTATTTAGAAGAGAGAATCGCAATTGGAGAACCACCTCGTAAAGTTGGACACTGTGTTCTTCAGGTACTGCCATTTGGGAAGTCATACAACATATCTTCCATTGAGATTGCTAGGCATTTTGATCACGAGAATTCTATTGACGATCTAGCTGCACAGCTGAAACCTCAGGTGGAAAAACTAGGAGCTACCCATGTAGCAATTCCTCCAGTATTAGGCATTAAAACAGCTTTCGAAAATAAAAAGAAACTAGAAAGTCAAATCAATGCAGAAGTATTCGAGCTACTAGGATTTCCTCCATCTGTTCCCGGCTTGAGATTACAACTTGCTCTTGAAGGAGTGTTCAGGCAGAGCGGAGGAAAAATGTTGATTGGTCATGAGGCGACTTCGTATATGAAGTCTAATGACCGTTTGGAAAGAGTGACTGCCAAAGCCCCGCGTAGAGAGCTAAATATCACTGCAAAGGCCTTTCTTCTCTCCACTGGCAAGTACATTGGTGGAGGACTGATTGGAACCGAAAATGGGATTCGTGAAACTGTATTTGGACTTATGACAGTCACAGATGCCTATCATTCCGCAAAACAGATTATACCCTCTCGATTTACAAACCATATTGCAATCAGTCCAGAGGGGCATCCAATCAATTCATGTGGACTTACACTTGATCCTCACTTCAGACCTGTTAATGAAGATGGTATTGAATGGGCTTCCAATTTATTCTCAGCAGGCGCTGTTCTCGCTGGATATGATTATTCCATTGAGAAAAGCGGTTTGGGTGTTGCTGCAATGAGTGGTTATTCCGCAGCAAAGAGTGCAATTGATTTCATGAAGGAGGCAGCCTGAAATGAACGAGGATGAAGCTTTCGACTACGTTAAAGACACACTCAAGAAAGAGAGAATAACTCCATATCACTCCCATGAACTTGAAATTGTGAGGTCTGTCGAGAGTTGCATAAATTGTGGTATCTGCATCAATCACTGTCCTGTCGTTGCTGCTGTTGGTACAGATCGTTTCAGCGGCCCTCGAAGCATTGCTGTTGAATTGAGTCGGTCTCCACCCGAGTTTTGGTCAACTGCTGGAATTGTATACTTATGCACTGGATGCGGAACATGTCGTGAAGTTTGCCCCAAGAATGTCGACATCCCGGAGATAACCAACCTAATCCGCGCGAGAATTTTCGAACATCGCCCTGACTTGGTTCCCAAAGGTCTCTATGTTGTACGAGAAAACCTCACCGAGTATAAGTTAGCGTTTGAGCCTTGGGAAGATAAAGCAGAGAAAAATGAGAGTCGAGATGTGAGACTGGACCATCTTGGACTTCCTCTCATTAAAGATAAAATCTCAGATACTGCAGATGTCCTCTTCTATCCTGGTTGCCAAGCTGAGGAACGCGCTCAAGAAGTCCGAGAAGCTGCAAAGGTGATTCTGGATTACTTTCAAGTGAACTACACTTTGCTTGACGAGATGTCTTGCTGTGGACTACCATCTCGACTCATGGGTGATTTTGAAACCGATCAACAATTAACCAACCATCTAAAAGCGAAAGTCAAGAAGCTGGGTGTCAAGACCATTGTCACAACATGTGCTGGATGCACATCTAGTCTGTCAGATATCTCCTACCGTGATGAATGGGGAGGGCCTGCTGTCCATATCCTTGAATATCTTGCAGAGGAGATTGGTCTGCAGAAACTTGGTTCTGCAATGAAAAAATCTTCAGAATTCTCAGATGTTCATGTTACAATTCATGATCCTTGCCATCTAATCCGACATACATCTCGTCAGATCTCAGACTATGCACTCCTCATCCTTCGCCTAATCCCAGGAGTGAAGGTTACTGAATCAGAAGCCCATGACTCATGTTGCGGTGGAGGTGGACTTGTTGCCTACCATTCGAAGGATGTGGCAGATGCAGTAGTCAAAGAGAACATTATAGCAATCCGCAATACTAATGCTGAGAGGCTTGTTACTCCCTGTCCACTTTGCACTGCACAACTTGAGAGTAATCTTTTCAAGACAGGCAGTTCGGTTGAGGTTGACGACTTGACTGTGTTCATTGCTCAAAGACTTCCGAAGAAGAGGTGAATGAGGCATGCTTGATGAAAAAGCAAAGAAGAAGGCTTTGGAGCGAATATCAAAGATTGTTGGTCCTGAGTACATCACTTTGAACGAAACAGATCGAATACTTAATGCCCATGATGCTTGGCCTTTAAGTGAGGCAAAAATTCGAGCTGGAGAAATACTTCCTCTGGCTGATCTAGTGGTATTCCCAGGATCTGTTGGTGAGATCTCCAAGATCCTTGTTGTCGCAAACGATATGAAACTCCCAGTAACCCCTGTTGGAGGTGGTGCTGGTACTTGTGGTGGGACACTTCCTATTTTTGGAGGGATTCAATTAGACCTCAAGCGTCTAAATAGAATCTTGGAAATTGACCATGCCTCTATGTTGGTACGAGTCGAAGCGGGAGTTGTTGGGATTGACCTTGAAGAAGAGGTCAATCGTTATGGGTACACCACAGGCCACACACCTACCTCACTTCGAGCTTCCAATATTGGTGGGTTCATTGCTACAAGATCCGGTGGTTCGATGTCTTCTCTCTATGGCAAGATTGAGGACCTTACACTTGGACTCCAGTTTGTACTTCCTGATGGGTCGATAATAGAATCAAAGGCAGTCCCACGTCATTCAGTTGGTCCTGACTTGCGTCAATTGATTATTGGTTCAGAGGGAACTCTTGGTGTCATTACGGAAGCAACTCTAAGATTGTTTCCAATCCCTGAAGAACGTAGGTTTAGAAGTGTCAGTTTTCCTGATATTCACAGCGGGCTTGAAGCAATTCGTAAGATATTCAGAGCAGGTATCCTGCCATCTGTTGTTCGTCTATATGATCCTGAAGATGCAGCCTTGAGCTTCTCTATGCATTTTGATTTTGAAGAAGGTCATTGCATGCTACTACTCGCTTTTGATGGAGCTTTGGAGAAAGTCAAGATTGACGAGGAAAAATCGGTTCAAATTTGTCTGGATGAAGGTGGTTGTGACCAAGGAGTAGGTCCATCGAAACGGTGGTGGGAGCATCGTTATGATATGTACTATCCCACTCGTCTAACAACTAGCGGGTATTCAATAGGTGATACTATTGACATTGTAGCAACTTATGACAAACTAGAGAATGTCTACTATGCTATGAAGGAAGCGATGGAAGCAGAAGATGCTGTAGTAATGTCTCATTTTTCACACATGTATCCGAATGGAGGCAGCATCTACATGATTTTCTTCACATCACAACCTGATGCGGAAACCGCCTGGGCAACATACAAGAGAATCTGGGATGCTGGAATTGCATCTTGTCTTCGAGAAGGTGGGACGATGAGTCACCAGCATGGAGTAGGGCTTTCTCGTAGTACGTACACTGAAAATGAACTTGGTTCTGCTTTTGATGTTCTGAAGAAGATCAAACGTGTATTAGACCCCAATGGAATAATGAATCCTGGCAAACTTGGTTTGGGGGTGCGTGAGTGATAGAATCCGATGCGGTTGCTGATGATGTACGAATGTGTGCAGCATGTCCAAAGATGTGCCGACATGTGTGTCCCACTTTCTTTGCTTGGAGGTCTGATGCTCCAACTCCACATGGTCGTGCCCTTCTGTTGCATCAGGAGTTTGTTGGTACTCGTGACATTGATGCGCGCGGTGTTGAGGTGTTGTACCAATGTCTTGAATGTAGTCATTGCCTGACCTGGTGTAAACCTGAGATTGACATAGCTAAAATTGTTGAGCTTAAACGAGAAGAGTTGGTGAAAACCAATCAACAGCCGGATGCAATTTCCAGACTTGTTAGCCTTGTAAATGAAACTCACAATCCCTTTGGTGAGAAGCATGCCCACCGCAATGATTGGTTACGGAACAGAGAGGCGAAGGGTCCTAAATTGCTTTATTTTACTGGCTGCACCGCTGCATATCGAGAGAAGAGTATTGCTCAGGACACAATATCTCTGCTTGAATTAATTGGCTACTCGTTAGAAGTTATGCCTGATGAGTGGTGCTGCGGTAGTCCATTATTTAGAACAGGAAATGTTGAATCAGGTCTTGAACTGGCAAGACACAATGCGGAGCTTCTAAATCAAATTTCTGCAGAAATTATTCTGGTAACATGTCCTGGCTGCTATCGTGCATTGGTGTCTGACTATCCGAATCGTGGAATTAAACTCAATAAACCTGTACAACATATTAGCGAATTCTTGAGTGAATCTAGCAAGAAACTTCCAAAAGTGAAACTCGATGGGTTGGTTACATATCATGACCCCTGTCATCTTGGAAGACACTCTAGTATTTTCGATGCACCTCGTGATGTAATTGCAAGAGTTTCTGGATCGAGTGTTACTGAAATGGAGAAGAACAAAGAGAATGCAATGTGCTGTGGGAATGGAGCTGGATTGAGAACACTATTTCCAACTCATGCAAAGAAAATTGGTGCTGAAAGAATTCAGCATGCAAAGGTTGTTAGAGCACGATATTTAGTGACTTCATGTCCATTTTGTAAAAACATGCTAGCTTCTCAATCGGAGAATGGAGTTATTGTATTAGACCTTCCTGAGCTGATTATGATGGAAGAAAAAAAGGATCAGTATGACAAAACAGATTAGGCCTAGTTTAATGATTTCAGAGACCAACAATGGATGCCGAAGCAATTCTCCGTCTTAAAGTTAGGCTTCTCACAGAGGGTGCTACGTTACCCGAACACCTATTTCAAGGACGAAAAGGAGGCGCTGGACCTGTTGGAGGAATGTACTTCTATCTGCCAAATGGACGTCCGTGCGGTATTCCAATTAGATATGGTAATTTATCTAGGAAGTATAATTCAGCTCCTCTTGAGCAAACGGAAAAACCAGATATTTGGCTCTATGATGGCTCTGTTGAATTAAAGATTGTACCCAAACC
>JAEORG010000446.1 GCA_016841005.1 Candidatus Thorarchaeota archaeon
GAAACATGCTGCTCAGGCTGTGGTGCATGTGTGAAAGAATGTCGGTATGGAGTCTATGAGAAACTTGACGACATTCCTGCAGTTGCCCACGTACAATATTGCAAGGAGTGTGGAGAGTGTATCAAAGCATGTCCAAATGAATGTATTAGCTTTCGTGATAAGTCATAATCTAGAAACGAACGTAGGAATAGAATACATCCTCTGGGAAGATTTTCTCGAGCTTTTCAGCAGTATCCGCACTGCAAGAAATTTCTCTAAATTCCCTAAGACGATTAGGCGGCGAAATTCCAGATATAACCTCTGATAACTGAAATGGGTCTAGAATAATATCTGGATTATTTGACGATTTTTCAATTTCTAACACTCCGTCATTAGGACTTATCTTATAGATACCAGTATTCCAAGGGCACTGTTTGTCTTTCAATTCTATGACAACAGACTCTGAAGCTTCATGAGGAACTGCAATACTTCTACAATATCCCTCAATGTCAATAACTCGCATCATCATAGAACCGATTTGGAAAGAATTAGCTTCGTGAATATCGCTAAAGAAATGTCTTACTGGAGTATCTAAATCAGTATACCATGATACTTTGTCAACATTTACTGAATGATTTCGAACCTGTTCTACAATGGATGGAAATATTTCATCTGAAATATACCTCGTGTATCCCACAGTCAAGATATATTCCGACAAGTCAGAGCCTCTATGAGAATCAGAAAATGAAAACCAAACCGTACCAACAGGGTCACCATCCTTCTCTAGAATGAGGAAATTCCCTTTCTCAACCAATTCACTCAGTCGATGTTCGAAGACAAAGAATCTTGAACCAAATCGTGCCATTGATTGTTCCACTTTCTGAATCTTCTTCACATCATTTTTTGAATCAGCCTCGCGACATTCAATTTTATCAGAAATAGTTCCGATACGGAGATGTTCTTTCTTGAAGACGTGCTTTGCTCTTTTTTCTGCAATAGCGTATCCAAATTTCTCATAGAATGGTCTATAGAATGGATCGAGAATTGTAAGTACACAACCTTCTTCTTTCATTCTGGGAAATGCTTTATCAAATAGTCCTCTTACCAGCCCTGAACGTCTATAGCTCGGTTCTGTTGCAACTGCCCAAACACCAGCAAACCGCACTGGTTTTCCTCGTATTATGTTGTTTTCAGAAGCAAAGAAAGCCAGGTTTGCAACAACTTTCTCGCCATCAGCAGCGATATATGCCCATTCGTTTTTTTCTGGTTGGTTCCACCTTTTTATCCAATCTTGTTTCAGAACATTCTCATAGGTTTCACCTGCCTCAAATGCTTTCCATAAAACTCTCGCTGCTGACTCTCTATCAGTTTCCTTAGCTTCTCTTATTTCTGGCATATTAGTTGCATTGACAGAGCTGTTGAAGTTTCTTTCGCAGAGCGCTAATTGCCTTAAACAATGGAAATCAAGTTCATTCTCTCATAGCATTGGGTGCATTAAGTATCAAATTATGATAATATGAAGCATGATTAGATACTTTCAAGTGTCAGAATGTTTTGATAGTGTTATGTACGTTCTAATATTGAATGGTAGTCCATCTAGAGAACGGGGAGCCACATATGGCGTTCTCAAATATTTTATTCAAGGACTAGAAAAAGGCGGAGCTGATGTCGACCTCATCCATGTTTCAAAATTAAATATCAATGGATGCAGAGGATGTTTCACCTGTTGGACAAAAACGCCTGGAGTATGCACTCAGAAAGATGACATGAGTGAATTGCTCCCAAAGATAGATCAGAGTGATGTTTTGGTTTTAGCCACTCCTGTGTATGTAGATGGTATGTCAAGTCAATTAAAGACGGTGTTAGATCGGTCAATTCCTCTAATTAGTGGAAAAGTTGAACTTAGAGATGGCCATTGTCGACATCCTAGTAGAAGTGGGAGAATTGGTGGAAAGATTGCACTAGTTTCAGTCTGTGGTTTTGCAGAACTAGATAATTTTGATGGACTTGTCCATCACGTAAAGGCCATTGCGAAGAATGAAAGTCGTACATATGCTGGGGCAGTGCTTCGACCCTATGCATGGGCATTTGGAAACGCAGATGAAATGGGATTAAATGTAAAGGACATAATTCAGGCTATTGAGAACGCAGGAGAACAGATAGCATCATCAGGTTTAATGGATCAGGATACTTTAGACACAATATCTAGAGATGTACTTCCTCCTGAAGTTGTAGCAAAGATAATCAGTTCACAGTTTAATTGATCTAGATTTTCTGTGCGATTGCCATAAGCCTGAATGAGTTCTCTTTAGGCGGATCAAAAGATCTATCCTCAACAAAGTCCAGTGTTGTGAATCCACTTTGCTTTAAAATTCGCTTCATCTCATTTGGAGAATATACACGGATAATATGGGTTTCAGTGAATTCATCTATTAGCTGTTTTCCTTCCAAAATGTAGGTTTCAAAAACAAGCGCTAATGTACATTCTTCTGGGTTAAAGTCAGAGGAATTTAATCGTATGACTTTGTGCGTTTCATCCTCATTTCTCAACCAAGACTTCGATCCTGGGATTACACCTCGTACATTCCAAAATTCAAATACAAATAGACCTCCAGGATTTAGATGTTCATGAATTCTCAGAAGTGCTTTCTCAACATCTTCATCTTCAATGAGGTACCCCATAGAACCAAACATGCTGATGGCACAATCGAATTTTCTATCAAGAGAAAAGTCTCTCATGTCTGCCACTTGGAACTCGACTTTTCCAGAGCCCAAGGATTCAGATTTTTTCTTTGCAAGTCTGATCTGCATTTCAGATAGATCAATTCCAAATACATTGTATCCTCGTTCTGTGAGATGTAGTGCGTGAGTCCCAGTTCCACACCCAATATCTAGTATAGTTTGAGGGCTAGAAGATCCATACTTCTTGAAGACCTCCTCTAAGTAGTCACATTCTTCTTTGTACTCCATAAAAGAATAC
The DNA here is from genome assembly GCA_016841005.1 of Candidatus Thorarchaeota archaeon. The sequence goes on from JAEORG010000446.1 coordinate 2,960, forward strand.
ATCAAGTCGTAGTACTCTGCGAATTTATCATAGATTAGCATAGTTCAGATAGAAGCATCATCATTTTTGAATCCTATTAATCCAAGTTCTTTTCGTTTCGTAAACAGCGGGGAAGTTCTGGAAGAATAATTCGAGAAGTTTTATTATTCTTCCATGATTCAAATTTAGGGAGGACGAGAAAGGGATGGGTGTCTTAGAATCAAGGCCATATATCATAGGTATCAGCATCGTGATAGCTCTGATTATCCTTCTAGTTTCTCTCTTTTTCACTCCTCCATGGACTAGCCCTGGATCAGCTGTAGCAATATATTCAGTTCTTGCATTTCTTACAATCACCATTACTGCAAGTGCGGTCAATGTCAGGAGGACCGATTCAGCACCTGCCCATGACTTCTTCGTAGCTGGTACAGGATATGCTTCAATTGTATTTTCAGGTGCTGCTATTTACTATGTGTTTACAAATGAGACAGCTGCTATCCATGTAACAACATCTGGTATCTTTCTCAATCTTGTTGCATTTGGAACCACAGGGATTATAATGATGCTTTATTCCCACTACGGAAGAGTAATACCCAGTGAAACCTCTCGATGGAACAGTAGTCTAGTAACAAGAGGCATAATCGCAATTGGCCTCATCATTTTTGGTTTGTCAATGATTATTTCACGACTTCCAGTACCGTCAATTGTGTTTCTTGTTCTTGGTTATATCGTTGGTTCTATTGCAGTAGTGACTTATTCCTATTCAACTATCTTAGCTTTGCAGCAGAAGATTCCAAGAACACATGATTCTCGTAGGTTGACAATATCCTTTCTACTCCTAGCTTTTGCGTCTACAATCCATATGTTAATTCTTCCAAATCCAACATACTATTGGTTGTATTCAATTGCATTAATGGGAATCGCATTCATGATTGCTATTATCGCAATTGGGCATCCATATCTTATCCAAATTGGAGTCCGTACTGGTCTATCTTACACAATCACGGTCTTACTTAGTGCAATGGTAATTCTTCCTTTCATTTCCACATATCTACTTGAGATATCTTATCCATTCCTAGAGCTAATAGATATCGGAGCATCAGTTCTTATCCACCTCGGGGGATGCATTTTTACGATATCAATAGCGTATGCACTATATTCGAAATCAAAACAAAATCCTACACCTTATCACAATCCAATAATCCTACTTCTGGTCTATTGGGCAGTAGCAGAGATATCGCTGGCGTATTCATCAATTCAGGGTTATGATCTGCTACTCAATTCTCTGATTCCCTATATATTTGGAGGAATTGTTTCTATTGTCCTTCTCCTTATATGTACCAGAAAGATGTTGACACCTACTAAAGAAATCAGAACACAATCTGGTTATTTTTACATAACCGCGGGAGTAGTATATTCCATCTTCATATCCATTGGTTTCATACTCTATATTGAATTTCAACCAATTACTGCAATTATACCCGATACGACTCTGAATACAGGAATTCTTCTAGGAGTTACGTTTATCGCCCTCTTTATTCGGCTCTCAGTTATTTTCCTGCAGCTTGGAATCAGTGGCGGTCGATTCCCCTTTGATTCTCTAGCAACAAGCTCAATAGCTATCTGGCTTGTGATTATGGCACTAAAAGCAAATTTCTCAGCTTGGATGCCAGGTTGGTGGGTGGCAGATGGTTTACTCTCCGCATGCATATTTGTCTATCCACTTATAATAATGAAAATGTACATCAACGAGAAGACAAAGGCAACCGATTTCAAAGAACGAGCTGAAAGTTATTCAAAGTATCTTGGAAAGAATTTGTTCAACCACGGAACAAGAGCTTCAGAATTATTAGAATCGATAAAATCAGACTCAAAGATGAGTAAGCATTCACATGATTCCGTGTCAAGTGCCAGACGGGATCTAGAGGAAGTTCAGTCAATTGCTACATATCTCGCTAAGGTAATATCAGCTGATTCATTTTCTGAGGATGAGATTGTACCAATTGATTTGATTGCGTCTGTTCAGAGTGGTCTCATGAGAATTACCAACTCTGATCAGGAACTGCCTGTCATACTTGATGGAAACAAGAATCTAGGGGAGTGTTATGTTGCTGCAAATCCCCTTTTATCTGACGCATTCTATCATCTCTTTGTTGGTGCCATCAGAAGGATTGGAGTATTGCATTCAATATGCATTGATATTAGTCCTAAGAAGATAGAACCGTCATCTCATTGGTATTGTTCTGTAAATCTGGAACTCACACCTGCTCAAAATGTAGAGGAACATGAATTATTCTTACGCTATACATCGGGGATACATTGGAAGGTCTTCGAATTTGCCTATGCTCAGAGAATAATTACACTCTTTGGAGGTTATATTCAATCAGGAAGTACCAACATGAAGGATTCGCGATTTTCTGTCCAATTTGAAATTATTCTTCCAATTGCTCAATATAACCATAAAAAAGATAC
>JAEORG010000447.1 GCA_016841005.1 Candidatus Thorarchaeota archaeon
TCTCCTACTCCACTCCTAATAAAATTCCTAACCTAGACTTATAATCAAAATGAATCCAGCATTGAGAATCCTTACTCCAAAAGACATTATTCCAAACGCTGTATCCTAATACAACCATGTGAGGAACCTACGATGACTGGAGAAATCAAAGTTGAACAGAATGAGGCTATTGTTACAATTACAATCTCAAGACCGGGTAAACTCAATTCGGTTACAAAAGAAATGCTCTACGATTTCTCAGACAAGGTCTCCAAGTGGACCAATGATTCCTCCATTGCAGTTATCATTTTTACAGGTGAGGGAGAAAAGGCGTTTACTGCTGGTTTTGATTTGGAGATGGTAACTTCTCTCTCGGGAGAAGAACATTTTGATTTCTTCAAGAAGTTAGAAGCCATCATTCGTATCATAAGACAAGCTAGGAATTGCATAACTATAGCAGCAGTTAATGGATATGCTATTGGCTTTGGTGCGATGGTAGCAGCAGCATGTGATTTCAGATTCTTTGCAGAGAATGGTGCATATAGATTACCAGAGATAGATGTAGGAGTATTTCCTGGAGGTGGAGCTTCATCCAATCTTCTTCATCTTGTGGGTCCATCTCGAGCAAAGGAAATTCTACTCACAGGTAAAACGATCAATGCTGAAGAGTGCCTTAGGATAGGACTTGCAGATCACATATATCCTGTTGAAGAATTGATGCCTAAGACTCTTGAATTTGCAGAAGAACTCCTCAAAAAGGATCGTGTAATCCTTCTGCGAACAAAAAGTCTTGTTGATGCAATGACTGGTCGAACTGTTGGTGGTGCCGATGAAACAGAATCGACCTATTTAGAAGAATGGCTCCACGAAACTGATTCTCATGAACTGTAAAATATCAGTGGAGTTATTAACTGCCTCTCCTATGACAATATAACAGAGGGGCATGTATTTTGACTAAATCTAATCTTGACAAACTAATTTTTGATGCTGAGTCTGATCCAGAAAGTTTTGAGAAATGGTACGCTGCAGCGAAGTATGCAATTGATAGATACATTGTCGGGAAAGGAGAACGCTGCATCACAGAAGCAGTTAAGCTTTCACCCGCAGATCCGAATGTTCTTGATCTCATGGGTAAAGCCCTCAATAGACGTCGACATCTCGATAAGGCTGTTAAGGTCTATGAGAAAGCGCTTGATATCGCACCTGATAATCCATCGTTATGGACTGGCTTAGCTGTCGTAAAATCACATCAAGGCGATTTTGACGCTTCAGCAAGATATTATCAAAAAGCGTTAGAAATTGATCCTGGTTTTCCCTGGGCTATTTCTTCATATACTGCACGCTTCTCTGAGAAAGGAGATGTTTCGGAGGCACTTCCCATTGTTGAGAGAGCAGTGGAGGTGAATCCTGATTCTGCACTAAATTGGGCGTGCCATTATATTGTCATGAAAGACTTGGGAAGGGACGCCGAAGCAAGAATCTCTCTGGACAGAGGAATTGCTAAACTCAAGGATGCGCATCCAGATAATCATCGTCGTGCAGGCTCTAGGTTGACGGATAGCGATAGAAAACAGGATGTTATCAAAATTCTGGAAGAAATATACGAGGAAGACCCAGAGAACATAAACGTGGTCTTTGTCCTTAGCACTGCATACCCAAGGTCTGACCCGAAGGGAAAAGAGATCCTTGAGAAAGCTTATGAGATGGACCCTGAAAGTCCTCTACTAAGAGCTGGATTAGCCTCAGCACTAGCAGCATCTGGAGACGTACTAGGTGCAATGCAGATGTTAAAAGAGGTTCAAGAAGATTCTCCAGAAGATCCACTCTCTGGAGTACTTCAGGCTATTGTCTTTCCACATCTTGATAGAAAGGATATGTCAGATGAGGATCGAATGAAGGCATTGGAATCTGCGCGATCACTAGTCCAACGAGCACCATTGAAAGTCACACCCCGAATTATACTAGCTAATAATCTTCTATCAAACTTTAATTTTGAGGAGGCTAACATGGTTGCTGATGAGATAAAGGGAATGGAATTCAAAGAAGCAGATGAACGATACCAATTTGCTGTACTACTTATACGACTTGGTAGAGAAGAGGAAGCTCTGAAACAAGCAGAACGAGCTGTAGATGGGAAAGAAGGTTCTCTAGAAGCACTCTTTGTCTTGGCACTGACTCAGATTGAAGCACAAAAATATTCTGATTTACAAGATACCCTCGATAGGATTGTTGAAACAGAAGATGATAAGCAATGGTTAGCAATTCAAGGAAAACTTGCATGGTTACGGGATGAGAAAGAAAAGGCAATCGAGATATTAACTCAAGCCTCAGAAGCAGGAATTGCAGATTCTAAGATAACACTTGCAGCACTTGTTAGAAAGAATGACCCAGATCGTGCAAACTCTTTGCTTCGAGAGGCTGAAGAATCGTCCAGCAAAGATGATGATTTTCTCTCAATCAAGGCAAGAGCATTGCTAGGACTAGGTAGAGATGTTGAAGCAAGAGAGTGGCTACAAAAAAGAGTTGATACTAATCCAACTGATGATGTTGCTTGGAATCTTATTCTGCTTGATGCAAAACGGAACGGAGGACGTTCAGAGGTCAAAGAACAAGTCCGTAATATGGTTAAGGCTATGACTGGCAATATAGCAGACATCATTCCAGCAGGTGTACCTTCAATAATTGGTGAGATGGAGCTTATCGATCAACTGACTACAAATGTAATGACTGGAGAAGCAGCTAACAAGCTTCAAAATAAAATTCTCTCCCGATTACTGAAACTGGTGAAACCCTCTGAATCTATGAAGGATAATTAGGAACTATTTTTGTTGGTGATTTTGTGCCCAATCTTCTTAGTCCTGCTCGGAATCGTGAACTCAGCCTCCACGAGCAAGTACTTGTAAAAAACATGACACAAGACATTTCCAACCATAGATACGATAGACTCAGGAAAACACTGGATAAGATTAGGTATTTTCTTGGGACTGATGATGCCCTCTATCTCCTTGAAATTGCTCTAGGGAAGGTGGATGGATGGGGAGCAGCTCTTGAATCAACTCTTAGAGCTATAGATGCCCATGAACTAACCGGCATTGATATCACACCAGTAGATTTCGTACAAGCAATCGCACAGAGAAACCCAGAAACATGGGAAGATGTTAGTGCGATTGCTATCGACCTCGCACATACCCTCATTGCAAACCAAGTCGAAAAAGGAGATACTTTTCTTCTACGACCTGAATTGATGAAGGAAACTTCAATAGCAGCACTAATTCCTTCGATACTTGAAAAGAGGAGGTCTGAGGAGCGAAAACTCTCAATCGTTAAATTCGATGATGGAACATATGATATTTCATCTCTTTACCGGACTGCGAGAGGATTTCTCATTCTATCAACTGCAGGGATTCCTCCTCATTGTTCTGAAGAGTCTAAATCAATTGCTCTCAAGCTTCTAAGGCAGGGTAGAATCATTGATACAAATCAAGATGTCACTATAATAAAGGGAAAATTGAATGATACAGATCCTACTCAAATTTTTAATATCTGCTCTCCAATACGACAAAAACTCTTTCTAGGTATATTGGAAGCTCTAGATACCAACCTAGTTGTTACTCAAGCTGGCATTGAAAAAATCAAGGAATTACGGCATCCGATTTGTAGAACTGCGCTTCAAAATATCCTCAAATTCGATGACCATCCATCACTTGTGGATGCAATCAAAGGACTTGCAAGTATTGGAAATGACGAGTCAGTTCGGCTATTACTTCCTCATCTGAACTCAGAGAATAAAGCAGTCAAAATAGCTACAATTCTTTCTTTGGGTAACATTGGCTCAGACTTAGCAGTCACTCAGCTTGAGAGGCTAGCAGGGTCTTCAGATGAAGAAATTGCAAACTCGGCTTTCCTATCATTGTGTAAAATTCCGACTGAGGAGGCCGCTGGTGAGGCAGTAAGAATATTCAATCAGAGGAGTGTACCTGAAACAATCAATTTGATACCAGCACTGGGTAATGTCAAGCAAATTGATGTAGTCTATCCACTTATGGATTTACTATTCTTAGATTTCATGACTTTCACTAGACGCAATGATATTGGAATTTATAATATGGTCAATAAGGCAGATGACCAGAACAAAGAGCAATTCCGATATTTGATGAATAAGATTCGTGAGAGTGTAGTAGCAGCAATTGGTAATGTTGGTGAAATTGCAGTTCGTCCCCTTGCCAAGGCTGTAGAAATATTAGGCGACATTGAAGAAAGGAAGAAGCATTCATTTGCATTGGGTATGTATGCGACAGAGCTTGACAAAGTAGTCATGGATTCAGAGAGCCGTGCTAATGATTACATTAGACATAAGGACACAAGCGTTTTTGGGGATCCATTACCATTTTTAATAGACGCTCTTGGTAGAACTCGTTCTGAAGAAGCAGTTGAAGTTCTTGCTAAGCTGGCAAGGCATAAGGAAAAAGAAATTCAACGAAAGGCAATTGAAGCCCTTTCAGAAATTGACCTTCCTGCTTTAAATGCATTGTTAGCACTTCCAGATGATGATGTTGATTTACGTACCCTGAAAATAATGCAGATTGGAACGATAAGTCATCCTAGAGCGGTGGAGTGGACTATTGAGAGGATTAAGGACGAGAATGAAGGAATCCGGGCATTAGCAATGGTTTCAGTGATAATGCGACGGGATCCAAAAACCTTACCAATACTAGAAAAGCTAGCAAATGATCCTGACGAGAAAGTGAGAGTTGTCTTAGCGAGGGGACTCACTAAGACAGAAAATCCAATCTTTCATCCGCTTATCGAAAAGCTTCGAAATGACTCAAGTAATAACGTGAAGGATGCGCTTGTACATTCTAAGATATCACTTGGAGAAACAGACGACGAGGACGACCTTTTCTGGGCATGAGCCTTCCCCAAAAAGCAATATTGAGGATTAACACAGTATAGTGAGGTGCATTGTTATGTGTGATACACTTGTAGCACTTGGGAAAGCAACCTCGACTGGTAGAACGATATTTGGTAAGAACAGCGATAGACCCCCAAACGAGTCGCAACTTGTTGAATACCATCCTGCAAAAGAATATGATGATGATTCTATCCTCCGCTGCACTCACATATCTATCCCTCAAGTGAGAAAGACATATGCAGTTTTTCTAAGTAGACCTCATTGGATGTGGGGAGCGGAAATGGGAGCAAACGAACATAGCGTTGTGATAGGAAATGAAGCAGTCTTTTCAAAGGAAGAGGTTCCTGACACTGGACTATTAGGAATGGATCTGGTTCGTTTAGGTCTCGAACGAGGAAAGACAGCAAGAGAAGCATTGGATATTATTACACAGCTGCTTGAGGAACATGGACAAGGAGGAGTTTGTGAGCTCAATGGAGTACTCACTTATCATAACAGCTATATCATTGCAGATGCAAATAATGCATGGGTCTTGGAAACCTCGAGAAAAAGATGGATTGCAGAAAGAGTTGATAGTGTCCGATCAATCTCAAATGGCTATACAATTCAAGGGACAGGTGACATGGCATCTCGAGATTTGGTAGAACATGCTATAAATGAGGGGTGGGTCGAAGATAAGGATTCATTCAGCTTCTCAGAAGCGTATGACAATGAAATGATGCGGTTCATTTCAATGTGTGATCCAAGATTTCAGCATACCTCAGAGTCTCTGACAGAATCATCAGGTAGTATTGATTTTCTTACAATGAGAAATATACTCTCAAGTCATCCAGAAGGATGGAAACCATGGGCACAAGAAACACCACCGATATGCCAACACACCAATCAAGGAAACAGAGATACTTCTGCAGGAAGTCAGATATCTGAGCTATTTGATAATCCTATACATTGGTTTACAGGAACCTCGAATCCCTGTCTTAGTATTTTCTGGCCAATGAGCTTTGATAATCCTCATGTATACAATGATTGGAACAACGGTACTGAGAAATTTACTACTGATTCATTCTGGTGGCGACGAGAGGTCGTCAATCGAAGATTTTCAACCAAAAAGGCTTCAGTCCTGAATGATATCTATTTGTATTTAGGAGGACTCCAGAAAGACCTTCGCGATGCCCTTGGAACTACATTTGATGTCGATGTTATCCAGAAGAATATCGACGAACTTGAGAACTACCTTAAGGAAAAAAGCCTGACAGGAGAAGATGATACGGATATAGACAGCGAGTATATATCACATTTAGAAAAATTCGCATTGGAGGCTGAAATTCCCGAGTAGTTCTTTAAATCTGCTCAAGTTTCGATTGCAGTCCGAGGAGTTGTTTTCCAAGTGAAATCAACAACTCTCGGTTCTCTATTCCCTCAATCCATCCAGCAGGAATAGAATCACGACCAAGCCGGGTTCCTGCAATTGCACCTGCGATGCATGCTTTAGTATCTGTGTCTCCACCTGAGTTTGCAGATTCTAGAATAATCTCTCTAAACGAATCCTGATGTTTGATATTAGCATATATAGCTCCTGCTACAGCTTCTTCAGCAACCCAACCTCTTCCAAGTAATTCATGTGCTGCCTCTGGTTTCTCGAGATTCAGTGCTTCAGGAATCCGTTTCATATGCATAGAAAAATCACTATCTATCTGCTCAGTCCGTCTAATCAATTCATCTAGCAGTGAAACTGAACTACTACCATCCAATGATTTTGCAACTAGAAATGCAGTCGCAAATGATCCTGCAGTTGCAGTAGGATGATCATGAGTCATCAGAGATACTCTCTTTGACATGGATGTGATTGCATCGAGAGCGTGGCAATATGCAAGTCCAATTGGTGCAGATCGCATCGCAGTGCCGCATCCCTTCGAACCAAGAACACCTGATTCAGAGTATGAAACTCCTGATTTCAGATTTCCAACTCCTCGCAAGCATGTATTCCCAGGAGACCTAGTACTACTCGTGTTATCCATCCAATCAATAAACTCTCTTGTCATACTCTCCATTATTGAAACAGTTGTGAAGTCCTTTGCATTCAAAAGACCTTTAGCTACTGCAATAGACATCTCAGTATCATCAGTGTAAGAACCTGGTCGCATTCCCCGAAATGATTGAAAATGGTCAACACCATTAGGAGGAAATCTCCGTCGAATCTCATCATAGGTCAAAAATTCTGTAGCAGCACCAATAGCATCCCCTATCGCAAGACCCAGCATACATCCTTCATATCGCTCCTGTTGAGTAACCATTGCGTATTCATCTCTGCTCAAAGTCTTACATCGTCCTATTTAGACCTTAACCACTCATTTTATGTAGGAGTAACGCCTCAGTGCGTTTCCCTAAAAATGGAGTGTTGAACATGGCTAAGAAGGCAGTGATTGCAATTGGTGGAAATTCATTGATCAAAGATAAGGCACACAAGACCGTCCCAGATCAATATGCCGCAACTGCAGAAACATGCAAGCATATTGCAGATATGATTGAACAAGGGTGGGATGTCGTAATTTCATCAGGGAACGGACCTCAAGTGGGATTCATTCTCAGGAGATCTGAATTATCAGCACATGAATTGCACGAAGTTCCCTTAGATTACTGTGGGGCAGACACACAAGGTGCAATAGGATACATGATTCAAAAGGCACTCTATAACGAGTTTAGGAAGAGGAACATTGAGAAGCCTGTCGCAAGCGTCGTCACACAGGTTCTTGTTAGCAAAGACGACCCAGCATTTGAGAATCCTGCAAAGCCAGTTGGTTCTTTCATGGATGAAAAGGATGCAAAGCGGAAGGCAGATGAAGAGGGTTGGCAGATCAAAGAAGATTCGGGTCGTGGTTGGCGAAGAGTCGTCGCTTCACCAATCCCGAAGAAGATTATCGAGCTGCCAGCTATCAAAGCTTTGAATACACAGGGAATCATCGTTTATGCTGTTGGCGGTGGAGGTATTCCTGTCGTCAAAGATGACCAAGGACAGCTTGAGGGTGTTTCAGCTGTAATTGATAAGGACAGGGCTTCTTCATTATTAGCAACAGGGCTTAATGCAGACCTTCTATTAATTTCAACTGCTGTTGAACAGGTCTACCTTAACTTCGGAAAAGAGAACCAAGAACCAATTTTTAAGATGGACCACATTGAAGCACAGAGATACATTGAGGAAGGACACTTCTCACCAGGAAGCATGCTACCGAAAATAGAAGCATGTGTTGAATTCATAAAGAACGGTGGGATGGAAGCAATCATCACTAATCCAGAAAACATTACTCGTGCTTTGAATGGAGAAACTGGTACCAGAATTGTTGGAGGATTTGCAGTACCCCCTCCACCAGAAAGATGGTAGTCGCTTCAGGCAACACAAAATGAGCCCTGAAATCATATCTCAAATAGAAATGATAATACCAGCTCTAAGAATTTCGAATTGGAGCTATGCTGTCCCTCATATTTCTACCAGTTATAGTAATATAAAATTCCTTTAACCAGTACTATGAAATGTCATGAAGCTTTATTTCCGAAATAAAGGCTTATGAGCTCGTATTTGATGTTGGATTTTTAATTATTGTTAAGGGTGCTTAAATAAAAATATCTCTATGCTATTTTCTGTTGACTCAAATGGTCCGCGCCTCCAACTGGGGACCTTACAATACTAGTTGTCTATGGGCGCAACCTCGCTGCCATTTTATGACCGCGAGAACAGTCAATCTATCACTACAAAATCTCTGAGGTGTTTATGATACAAAAAAGTAGCCTTCTTACAACATATATTGTGTTGGGGACTATGTTTCTTCTTCTTGTTCCAATAACAGGAGCCCTCAACCAATCAACGCAGATATCACTGAATGATTCTATGGTAACTTCTACACTAATAGAATACACGCCAACCATATTTGCAGAACCAATTTATGATTCTGATACGCTATCGTTTATCGAGAGCACGAGGGATATCGACAGCAACAATGCAACGAGTACTGAACAGATCTACTTCAAACTTGGTGTCCTTAAAATACTCGATCCAACCTTGTCTAATCTTTCTACACAGGTTAGAGATTACTGGATTTCACAGCTACTTTCTTTTCAAAGGTCAACTGGGGGTTTTGGCCATTGGAAGCATGATCGAAGTGGTATGAGTGCTACTCATATGGCGCTACAGAGTTTATCTTGGTTAGGATATTCAGGATTAAACACCACGTTAGTGAAATCATTCTTGGACAGAAATCAAAACAGCCTTACAGACGGTTTCAACTCGTATCTTTTGGACACAGATAGTGATGTTCATGCCACCTACCTAGCTATCAAATCGTATCAATTGATAGGAGAAGCTCCTTCCAATACGACAGCTGTTATTGAATATTTCAAAAGGGCTCAGAATGGCGATGGGGGATTCGGACTTCAGACTAACAATGTGAAAGGTATTTACTGGACATCAAAGATAACTGTCACACAAGATGCAATCTTTGGTCTCAATGTCTTGGGCGATGCAGCTGTTGATCCAGGTGCAGCTTTAGATTTTATCAAAGGACTTCAGCTTCTTGCATCAGGAGGATTTGTCAATGACATGGTAGCTGTGACCGATTCTTCAGCATATACAGCTGCTGCATTGGAAACTATATATTTTCTGGGAGACATACCTGTTAACGCAACATCAGCTAGGGAATATATCTACAATTTGGAAAATCTTGATGGCAGTTTCAGATTGTCACCAACAAGTATCGATGGCTCCCTCAGAGGTACTTACTATAGTGTAGTTGCTCTATCAGCGTTGGGGTATAAACCAACAGATATACTTGGAACAATTGATTATGTACTAAATACACCAACGACTGATGGTTACGGTGGTGTGCCCGGAGAATCGCCAACACTTAGAGAAACCTTTGATGCAGTATACTCTCATATTTTGTTAGGAGAGGTTCCCACGAATAAACAGGGGATCATAAATTTTGTAGCATCATATCGTAACCCAGATGGTGGTTATGGTACATCTAAATCATTCACTGAAAGTACTTTGAGAGCCTTAGAGATTTACAATCTCCTTGGAGAAAGCATTCCTAATCCATCAGAAACTATCACATTCCTTAAGTCACTCCAGCTGCCTAGTGGAGGATTTGTCAAGGCAACAGGAGAAACAACCGCGTATATAGTGTCTACCTATAGAGCTGTACGAGCTCTCCAAATACTTGGAAGCCAACCAGATGATAGTTCAGCGGCAATCGCGTTCATCAAGGGCGTACAGAATGGTGATGGAGGTTTTGGAGGGTTTGTTGGAGATACGAGCGATATTACAAATACATATCGTGCTGTTAGCTCTTTGAATATTCTGGGATCCATCCCAACAGATACACAAGGTACTATCACTTTTCTACAGAATAGTCAGAATTTAGACGGCGGATTTAGAAGAAGTGTTCTTGATACATCGTTACCGAAGAATGTATCCAACATCATACACACATATTCCGCGATGAGAGCTCTCAACATTCTAGACGCAAATGCACTCAATATTTCTGCACTGTACAATTATATTCTATCCGTGAAAAACTTTGATGGAGGTTATGCAGAACATCCACAGTTCACATCAGATAACTCCTACACTTTTGTAACTCTTTATCTACTTCGAAATTTCCATGTATTCACTGGATTTAAGGTGAGTATAGAGGATAACTTGAACTCCGAACGTACTAGTTTTGAAAATTACTCCGTAAGTATTGGAGGAATATTGGGTAATTTTGAATATAATATCACAAATTGGAACTCAACTATGTCTTTCGCAAACATTGGTTTACTTCAAGAGTCGGGTCAAGTTGTTATTGATACATCTATGCTTGTAAATGGGACATACACAATTAGTGTCTCTATCAGAGATCCAACGAGTGCACAAATTCAGATAGACCTTGATCTCCTGATTAATAGAAGCAGTAATACTATAACCACTACATCAAATACAACAGAAACCTCTACAACGACGCAAACGGAAACTGGTACTGGTACTACACCACCCCCATCAACCACCATTCCACCACCAGACATGAATCTGATAATCATATTAGGTGGTATAACTGCAGTGGCAGCATTGGGGATAGTATTAGGAATACGTTCAAGAAAGAAATAGCAGGTGGAGTTTTTCGTGAGAAGAAAGCTCGCAGAGATAGCAACACTCTCATTGTTGTTGTTTCTTTCAAGTTCTGTAATTCTTTCAGGTTCACTACTCGTTGACCATGATTGGCAGCTTGGCGATCATAGTGTTAATACTAAAACACCACAAGGTTTCAATGAAGCACAGGTTCTCTACAATGAATCGCTGGTTCAGGGAGTCTTGTCATTTATTGATAAAGCTCAAGATGATGGAACAGAAGTGATTCCTTCTATGGATATGGCTTACTATCTAGGTATGTCACTTGCATATCTCGAAAACCTGTCGTATCCAACTTCAAATCCACTTGAAGACCAACTTCTTCATTTTATTCAGACTTCGCGAAACTCAGATGGGGGTTATGGCAACTGGGAAGGTGCAAAGAGCTCGGTAGAATCTACCTATCAAGCATTTTTGCTCCTGTCAAGGTATGATGACCTCTCAACGATTTCTGCAATAGATGCGAACCAGACAGCTGAATTCTTACAAGGGCTCGGAACAATTGAAGCGGGTTTCCTACCAATCCCACAATGGGATGCTCCAGATGTATCTTCTACATACAGATCTCTACTAATACTTGATGGACTCAAACGGGAGTTTTCTAATCTTGTTATAGAAATTGGAAATTTATCCACGACATTTCTTGAGAATGCATATGTCCCACCAATCTTTGCGACTGGGTCATCAGGCTATTCTGAAAATATTGGAGGCAGTGCAGAGATACTCGCTTCTCTAAATGCATTGCAAACGTATCATTTACTCAACATCTCGGATTCACCTCATCTTGAATCAGTGGCTAAGTTTCTAGATTCTTTGACTTCAATCAATGGTGGTGTTGCTGGTTACCCCGGTGGACTAGCAACTACAGGATATACAGCATCAGCAATTGAACTCTATCTACTCCTGAAAAATCAAACAATCTTTGATGTTGATAATTTTGTTAATCCAGATTTCATTGCGGATGCTACGAACTATCTCTTAGCAAATAGAGTTGCAGGGTCAGGTTTTGCGGCTTCAGAACGTGATGAAACACCAGAGTATAGTTCTACTCTTTTTGCTCTTAGAGCATTAGTTCTGTTGCAGGATGCAAATCTTCTTACAGCTTCTCCAGACCTATCAGGCGTCTCCAATTTTGTTATAAGCGGTGTCCAGCCAACATATGGTTTTGGAGATTATCCAGGGGATATCCCAGACCTTTCACTTACATCAAATGCAATTTTGTTGTCAGCACTTCTAGGAAATAAGAATAATATCACATCAACGGTAGATCAATTCATAGAATCATCATATACTGGCTCACGAGGAGGTTTCGGGTTTCGACCTGGCACTACTGCAAGGGTGAAATACACATACTACGGGATTAGATCCCTTAGGAGCATTGGAAGTCCTCTATCAAATGCGCAGGAAATCAAGAAGTTTCTCGTCGATGCTCAAAATCCTGAAGGTGGTTTTGGAGAACAGCCAGCTTCCAGTCTAAGTTATCTAACTCATACATACTGGGCAATAGCAGGCTTAAATTTGATTACTAAAATCGATGCAGATATTATAGATACTGAAGGAGTGTTGAATTGGTTACAATATCTTAAGAAGCCAGATGGAACATATTCAAACTTTCCCGGACAAAACTCTACGTTGAGATCAACCTATCGCGCATTTCAAGTTTTGAAACTCTTGGGTGAATCAGTTCCTAATGAAGACCCCCTCCATATAACACTATCAAGTTACCAGACTCCGTCAGGTGGTTATGTAAATTCGCTTTATGATACCGCTCCAACAATGGAATCAACGTTTTATGGATTGACACTTGCATTAATGTTGGGAGAACCTGTCGACAAGAATATCCTAATAGATTTCATTTTTTCACTTTACAACGGGGATGGAGGATTTGGTTTACGCCCAGGTTTCAGTAGCAGAGTGACCTCTTCTCTCTATGCTATTCTAATGCTTCAATTATTGGAGAAAGATTTCAACAGTCTTTTATTGGTAGATTTTACCGAAAATCCAGTTGATATCTATTCACCTATCATCAATGCAGCTTTCATCCCAAGAATAGACAATAACAAAACGTTTCAAGGATCGTACATCCTGACTGCAACTATCCTAGAACCAGAAACAGATATTGATAGTACTTGGGTTGAAGCGTTTTGGACAAATCGTTTAACAAATGAAACAATTCAGTTTGAATTTAGTGGGGAAAGGAGTCATACATTTTCTGATGAATGGTCTTACCTCATGGGATCTTTCACAGAAGCAGGTGTTTTGAGATTTAGGATTCACGCGATAGATGAGAATAATAATACTGCTTTCACGGAGTGGTTTGCACTCAAATCAATAGCTTACAATCCAATAGGCTCTACCATCGAACCAAACTTACTTCAAATAGGCCTACCATTAGTCACTCCTTTCTTCTTTGGACTTGCAGCAGTAGAGGGGGCGGCATCATTTAGACGAAACCGAAAGAAAGGAGATAGTGATGTCTTAATGACAATTACAGAAGACGAGAAAGAAGGAATACTAAATAATGATGCATTGAATACAATTGGTATTTTGGTGATTATGGGCACGATTAGCCTATTAGCTAGAATTTTTCTTCAGGATGCAGTCTTGGTACTTGCGAATTCCATTTTCCTGTTCAGGTTTCTTGTAGGAATGATTGTTGTTCTTGTAGTGAAGTATGTCTTTGGATTGAAGACATTCGGTTTGTTTGGTCCAACGGTCATCGTGGTTGCAATGCTCTCTGTTGGACCGCTATGGGGGTTAGCAATCTTTCTCAATGTGTTCACAGTAGGATTTGTGATACGCACACTATTAAAACAGTTTAACCTCGCTGTTGGTTTCCGAATTGGTATTCTCATGGTGTTCACAATAACATTCATTGGACTGCTAGAACTCCTCGGAGAGGTATTTCTTATCCCAATCCTTAGTGGTTCAATCCTACTTCCAATAATCATCACTCCATGGTACATCGATAGATTTGTGACTGAGATGGATCAGACAGATCATCTTACAGCACTCATTCGATTTGCAATGACTCTTACAGTTTCATTGGTTGCGTACATATTCATGAGTTTTGATCCA
>JAEORG010000448.1 GCA_016841005.1 Candidatus Thorarchaeota archaeon
ATCACTATGCTTGAGTAGATTCGGAGAGGAGATTAGAAAAATGAAACATAAGATAATTTCAGGAATCTTCTGCTCATTGCTCATTATACTGCTTGTTGCTCCTATGATGTCAATTTCAGTA
This sequence comes from Candidatus Thorarchaeota archaeon, assembly GCA_016841005.1. The sequence goes on from JAEORG010000448.1 coordinate 122, forward strand.
CCTATTACTGTAATGGCTAATTCACCTATGAACGGATCAACAACTGCTATGCAGGGACCTCCTGTAGAAATGAGAATCAATGTGTATGAGGATGAATCGGTTACCTCAAATCATACTGACACAAATTACGATGGCTATCTTGCATATGGTGGAGTATGGGTAGGATTAGAGGATACTGATGGATGGGCTAGGTCATGGCTAAAGTATGACTTATCTCCTATTCAGAATGATGTGGGAATTCTCAGTGCAACACTGAATCTATATGCTCGGGCGGAATGGAATGCTTCCACAGGTATGCCTATTGGCATCTACTATTCAGCCAATGATTCTTGGACTGAGGAAACAATTACTTGGGGAAATCAGCCTGACTTTGCAGCTTCTCCAACAGACGTAATTGACGCCCCACTTGGTGAGGATCTTATCCAAATCGACAACTGGTACCAATTTGATGTCACAGGTGATGTCATCGCATCTTATTCGGGAGACAAAATGGTTTCATTAGTTCTCAAACAAGTAGAAGAAACAGGTCATGATGAAACATGGAAGTATTTCGAAGAGAAGGACTACTCTTGGACAAATTCGACCTTTCTAAAAATCACCTATCAGTCTCCTGCAGCTGAAGGTTTAGCTGTTGAGGGATTCACATCGTCTCCACACATCGATTACATTCAGAATGATACTCCTACACTTAGCTGGGAATTCCTTGGTTCAGGCTCTGGAGCTGCTCAAAGAGATTATGAGTTAGAAGTTTGGGATAATGAGTTCTTCAATGACACATTGCTCTATGAAGACCGGAGAGGTGAGTCGTACACAGTTTATGATTCAAGCACTATTTCCAACATCCGACCGTTCTCTACAGATAATGAGATGAGATGGCAAACTAAATATGAATCAACGATGTTCTCCCAAGGTGGTCTGATCGATAAGCTCTATTTCAGAGTTTCAGCACTCGCAGGCACTGCAGTTTTTGAGGATCTTATCATCAACATGGTAAATCATCCTACGAACGTTGATTTGACAGATGATTTCGATGCAAACTTTGGGGACGAAGAAGTAATCACTGTATTGAATCGGGATGTCTATGAGGCACATGTCGATAATCAATGGCTGGAGTTCGATATCGAGAATAACTTCGTTCTGAATGGACTCACTAGTCTAATCATTGAGATTCGTTTTATGAACAATACTGGCAGTCAATTGATTTCTCCTGTGACAGACGCACTTTCTGATGAAGCGACGGTAGCATATACGCATGGTCTTAGTGCATATACCGCCCAAACAGCTGACTGGGTGTACAATAGAACTCATGGTCTGAAGTTGGAGTTTTCCAGTGTTCCAGTCATAGAGTTCAATGATATGATAGGCAACTACTATCCCTTTGCAGCTGATAGAGGTGAGGATGGTAGATATCAACAAATGTACAATTCATCACTACTAAATGAAACTGGAGTCATTGACTCTTTGTACATTCCAATGGCCACCCTTGCCAATTATTCGGTATTTGAAAACTTTCTTGTTCGTATGGTGGAAACACCTCATGAAGGTGCTCTGAGTCACACTGACATGGATAATAACTTCGGAGGAATGACTCCCACAACGGTCATTGACAGTTCTCTATTCACAATCTACAATACTGGAAGGATAGCGATACTGAGGTTGCAAACACCTTTTGTTTACACAGGAGAGCACAATCTGCTGATTGATTTCCAATGGGACAACTTGGTTGCTGGTGGTTTCACTGTACATCGGAGTTTGGATGAAGGAGGTTACAGAGCATATAATCTAACAGATGGCACCAATCTAGCTGCGAATGACACACGTGGCATCGATCTTCATGTTGGATTCGTGCATTCTGAAAGTGAAGTAATTTATGATGGCACCGCTTTGACCAACGCGACCGAGTACTTCTGGCGAGTGCGTGTTTGTGATGGAACTGGTGTTTGGGGTGAATGGACTAGTCAAAGCTTCAAGTATGAGGTCTTGACATCAGCACCTGAATGGAATGGTTTGGTCTTCGATCCCAATCCCGGAATCACAAATCAGGAGGTTGATGTTTCTTTGACTGTAACGTACTTCCTTGGCATCAACCAGGTGATTTTAGAAATCGATGGTAGTAACCACTCCATGTCTGCTGTTGGTGATGACTATTCATACACGTGGACTCCTACTGAGAGTGGAAACTACACATATACAATCTACATGGAAAGCACGATTGGTACTTGGACCACTACTAGTGGAGTATTCCAGGTTGTAGATGGGTCTCTAATACCAGGTCTCGACAACATGATACTATTCCTCATCCTGATAGGCGTCCTCATCCTTATTGTGATTGTAGTAGCCTGTAGGGGTAAGAAGAAGAAGTAACAACGAGGAGTCTAGCATCAAGATGTAATCTTGATGCTGATTCCCTCCTTATTTTTCTTGTATAAACTGGGAATTCAACTTACTTCAAGAGACTTCTAGTTCTTTCAATTGATTCCTTTGCTTCTGAAATGATCCTCTCAATAACCTCGTTGACTGTTGGTAGGTCATTGATACGACCCACGCACTCACCTCCAAACATCAATGCTGTTTCAGATTTAGCGTCAATGAGATCTTCAAAACCATCTCGTTCAAGCTTCAGGATCTCTTCGTTTGATTCAACTGGTTCGCCAAGATAGAACCTTGGAACATCATCAAGAGTCTGTTCAACTATTCTCTCAGCACGTTGATTTCTCACGAACCTCATAGGACCAAAGAGACCCCTGCCAGTGAGAGTCTGTCTTTCTTCTCTTTCAATTATAGCATCTTTCCATGTCTGTTCAAAATCACTCTCTTGTGTCGCAATAAAACGGGTACCCATCTGGATCCCTTTTGCACCGAGTGTCAATGCTGCAGCCAATGTTGCACCATCACAGAATCCTCCTGCTGCAACGACTGGAGTCTTGACTGCCTTCGCTACCGCTGGAACCAAGACCATGGAATGCACTGGGTCCCATGAAACATGAGCTCCTCCTTCATGCCCTGAAGCAACGATGATATCTGCACCAGCAACCTCGGCTTTCTTTGCGTGATAGACCGAAGGAACAACATGGATCCATGTAAGACCATGCTTCTTTACCTCAGCCCATGGCTTTGGATTTCCGGCTGATGTCACAATCACACGTAATGAGCGTTCTATGTCTGAATCTGCTTCTCGTGCTGCAATAGTTTCTTCAACGAACATCTGCGATGCAAGAAGGAATTCAGCAGCAACAGGGACATTCACTCCAAAGACTCCTTTCTTCTGCTGGACATTCCTTGCAACATTCTCGATTGACTTTCTAAGAATCACCTTGGGAGGATCTGTTCCGAATAATCTGACAGCATCCACTGGTGCTGCATCAGGAAGCAGGGTTGCAGCCATTCCAATACTGCTGATTATTCCAAGTGCTCCCGCATTTGCTACCGCGCTTGCTAGAGCCTCGGTCTTATAGGGGCCCATTCCCCCTTGAAGAATTGGATACTGAATTCTTAGGATATCGCAGATTTCTGTATGGAGATATGACATAATCACCTTCAAGGAAGAAAGATGGATATAAGTTTGATAGAAGAGTTAGAACCACAATTGGGACTAACCAGCTTTATGTTTTCGAAGGTAAATGATACTTGAGATAATAGCAATTCCTATTACTGCCGCACAGAGTATACTGATTATCAATAGTGTCGCAAAGGAATTCTCCACTACTGTTACTTGAAGCGAACCATTGAGCACATTGCCACTAAAATCGGTCACAGTTATTTCCAAATTATATTCTCCTGGTGCGAGAATACCATTACTGGAAATCTGGCCTTCTTCAGAAATCGAAAAATGCTCTGTATCGTTCACCATCCAAGTTTGAATTCCTCCCAAATCCCACGCTGAAACTGTATAATTCAAGGATTCACCAAATATAATTTCTTGATTGGTTGGCGAGTTTATCCAAATGGGTGCGAGTGTATCTGAAATTTCTATGATCAAATCACAGGAAAGAATGTTTCCACTTGTATCATTTACTAAAACTTTCAGATGATATTGTGCAACTTGCAGGTTCGTATTATTTACAACATAACCATTACTACTGATGCTGAAATTCTCCAAATCATCCAGCCACCAGATATCAATACCAACAATATCTTCAGCGATATATCGAATTCTAAAGCTCGAACCTAATTCACCTGTCACATTTGTTGGTGCTAAAATCCATTCAGGTGATGTTGTGTCTTGTGCTTGAACTGAGATTATACATGACAGATAATTGCCATATGGATCATAGGCACGTATCTCAAGTGCGTATTCCCCTGGAGGTGTGATGCCTATCGCAAAGAGATATCCATAGCTGCCAATCTGGAAATACTCAGATTCATTCGTCCACCAGTGACTTATTCCAGATAAATCAGTTGCATTGAAATGTGCAATAACAGATTCTCCGCATTCGAAAATATAGATGTCTGCAGGAGTAAGAATCCAGTTGGGTGAAGTTGAATCTACTACTTCGACTTTTAGGATGGATGTTGATACTTGCCCATGTGTATCATTCACAGATATCTCGAGAATATATTCTCCCACATTCAGTGAAGTTGCATTGGTTAACAATCCGTTTTCATCAATTGCAAAGTCTGTGTTGTTAACACTCCAAATCTCTATGCCCGCAAGATCAGTTGCATTATAATCAATTTCTATCGAATCACCAAATTCAATTTGATAGTAATTAGTTGGCGAGTCAAAAATTGGTGCGATTGTGTCAATAACTGATACAAGTAACAAGCCTGTCCGAATGAATCCCTTTGTATCATTAACATTGATACTAATATGAAATCTGCCAATTTCAAGAGGTGTGCTATTGAATAAATCTCCAGTCATACTTATTTGAAATGTCGTTGACCAGTTAATCCACCATCTGCTAATTCCAGATGGATCTGTTGCGTTTATATCATAGAAAAGCCCTTCTCCAAATTCCAATACTATGTTTGATAGTGGCTCTTTCCATTCTGGAGGGCTGATGTCTACCACCTCGATATAGAGTTCTGTAGAAATCCAGTTGCTATATGTGTCATTAACATACACACGTAATCCATAGCTTGTTGATTCAGGAAGGTATGTATTGTTGATGATTATACCTTCAGCATTGATGGAGAATGAGGATGTATCATTCAACCACCAAGAATCTATACCTGCATAAGAAGTGACATTCATCCTGAGTACAAAATACTCGTCCAATCTCGCTGTTTGATTGTCAAGGATATCTATCCAAAAAAGAGGAGGTATCGTTGGGGGCAGCATCATAGGTGACAAATCAAGGTTATTTGCATCGCCTGCAATTTCATATGGAGAGTCTCCAATGCCATTTCTTGGAGTTGTATCATATCCTGAATAGTCACTCCAAAAGTTCATCTCGAACAGATTGGTTTTTAGCTCAAAGTCATCTTGTGCGTTGTAAGAATTCACATCGAAAGTATTGCATTTGACTAAATTGGAATGTGATGTTGCATCCATGAATATACCATATCTAGAATTTCGTGAAATTGTATTGTTTTGGATATTGTTCTCACTGCTGTATGTCGTTACACGGACGCCATCCAAATTATCTCGAATTAAATTCAGTGATACATTGATATTTGAGGACCATGCCAGATAAACTCCCGCTTCTGAATTCTTCTTTATTGTATTATTCTGAATCTCTCCGTTTGTCGTATTGGATAGTATTATACCATAACCTAAGGATCCTCCGATAACTGTACAATTCTCAATTCTGAAAAATGCTCTAGTGTTACTAATTCTTATGCAATTGCCTGAAACTCCTGTCAGATTTATTATCATATTAGATAATAAATAGGGGTCTCCTTCAGATCCAGTTCCTGTCCAGTCTGATCCCGGTTCAGAGAAATCTGAATCACCAACAATTGTCACTGAGGATAGAGAGAAATCTCTCATTTGACCTTCTACTTGACGCACATCTATGTTGGGTTCAAATCCCGTCTCAGAAAAAATGACAAAGAACTGCCCCGATACAAGAATCATCAAAATAAACAGCATCTGAGCTATTTTCTTAGTATAAATACAATTGAAGAGGGAACCCCTATTCACTGCAACTCCTCCAATTATGTTTTTAGCTCCTTCCTTCTATCTCTCACCATCTTTGCACCTATTACACTCAACACGCCAATCCCTATTATTCCAGATGTAAGTAGTACTATGTTCAGTGGAGTCCAGAAAGTACTCCATGTAATTGTGAATGTTTCGCCCCCAATAGGAATGTAGGTTTTGCCATTGGAGTCTTTGTAGGCAAACGCAACATATGACACACTCCCAATCTCTGCTTCTGATAGTTCGATAGAGAATTCACCAAGTTCATTTGCCACAACTTCGATTTCACCATTTACACTCACAGTAGCATATTCTGCAACACTGCCATCATGTGCAAACCTAACTTTCCCTGAGATTGTAATCATGTCATCAATAAGCGCAGAGTCAGACTCCACGTTGAAATCATATATTTCTAGTGTGGTGAAAGTTAGATTGACCAATAATTCCTCTATTCCAGAGCTAATTCCTGTATACTTATCATAGAATATTGAGATGGGCACAGAAACTGTGCCAGGGGTCAAACTAGTTACTGGCGAATAGGCATATCCCGAATTATTGACAATTGCTCTTCCGTATTCTCCCAGTCCAATCGTAGCATTATATGCTGGACTGCCATTATAATATTCTGCCCTAATTGCCAGCAGTACGTCTTCTCCAACACTATAGATCTCTTGATTCTCTGCCTGTGAAACTGATAGTATGAGTGAGCTAGGACTCTCATCATCGCGTAATTTCGTTACTCCTAGATCTGTGAATTCCACTCTTGCAGTAACTAAATCCTCTCCCGCATTCTGTGAATTTGCAAGAAATCCTAACTCGTATTGTCCCCACAATATCGAAATGTC
>JAEORG010000449.1 GCA_016841005.1 Candidatus Thorarchaeota archaeon
ACATCAAACGAATCTTGATTATCGAATACATTGAGATAGAAGAGGTTGTTTTCTGCGCCTGAACACAGTACATTCCATGTTGTATTATCTGACAATGTATTATTTGTTAGAGTGTTGTTAGAAGAATCATCTACATCCATGCCATAGGTGTTTTGCGAAATGATGTTATCCTGAATCATATTTTCAGTAGAGTAAAAGATCCAAATACCACGAGAACAGCCAGTAATGGTATTTCCCTTTACATTATTATTTGAAGCATAATAGACATAGATTCCTCTGGAACTACCTGAAATTATGTTGTGCGCCACTAAATTTCTCGAACCACTGAGATCCACACCATATTCATCGTTGCCTGAGATTGTGTTATCTCGGATAGTATTTCTTGCTGCACTACCTCCTACCAAAATACCATCACCAGCATTATCCAAAATGGTGTTTTGTTCTACAGTATTTTGGGACGAGGACCAGAGTGTGATACCAGAAGAAGAGCCATCTTGAACATCATTGCCAGAGATGACAATCTCAGATGAAAGGGATAGATAAATACCAGTCATCTTCTCAGTGATGTGATTGCTTAGTATCTCACCATTAGTTACATTACTCAATAAGATCCCATGTTTTCCTGACCCTCCCGTGAGCAGACAGTCATTGATGACAAAATATGTATCTGTATCCTGAATAGTAATACATACTTCTGATGTTGTGATATTGTATTCTTGGAGCCTATACGGGTCAGTTTCAGTTCCATTTCCTGGAAACCCAAGTATAGCGAAATCAGAATTTGATGAAATAGTGATGGGAGCATGTGATGTATAAGAAAGGATTACCCTACTCTGCAATTGTAATCCATTTTCTCGTTGTTTTAGTTCAGATGAATGTGAAACACTATCTAATGCTAGGAAAACCATCGATGATGATACTAAGAAGCATAGAACAATGAGAAGCGAGTAATATTTTGGACTCGACATAACACAAGACTCCAAGATGCAATCGGAAATAGTCGATATTTATCTATTCCGAGTATTACGGTTTCTATCTGAGTGTCTTGATATCTTAGACCCACTATCATCTTCTTTTGGGATTATCGAAAAACATAGCATAGTTGACTAGTTCGAGGAATAGGCTACAATACCGTTAGGAGATGTTAGTGCGTGTTCACTTAGCACGCAGTTCCAATCAATCACGGAAGGATACTCAAAGTCACAGAGACCTCGGCATCGACCGACCCATTTCCAGCAAGGAACTCCATCAATCAGTTTTAGTTTGTAGAGATTAGCCTTAGTGGCGCTGAAACGTACCTCAAGAATAGTGCCATCATCAAGCTTCGATGCGATCTCATCTAGTTCAGTTATGCTAAGCTGCGTACGACCCCCACTCGAAGGCTCACCCTTTTCTGAAAGATAGTATCTCTCAATCCTCTGTGTCATTGGATCCTCAAATACAATTGCTACATGAGGACGGGCAACAGGGTCCCACCATCGGGGCAAAGCTGGTCTTCTGACTAATATTGAGTCACCAACCATTTCCATTCCAATCGGAAAATCTGGGGGCATAAGCATCTTCTCCACAGAATGAAGCTGAAAATCTCCATATAAGCGGGTGTAGCACATAGACAATGTCTAGAAACCGCCTAGAAGTGGATTCTAATGCCCCTGTCAGTGATGGCAGAATGAGTTCCAAGAATTTACCCCAACACTGTTTCTACATGTAACACTGTTGGAAAGCATATCTTAACAAACGGTCAAAAATAATGGTTACTCATCAATTTGAGAGCCCTAAACAAATGGCCACAGAGATTTATGGGTTTCCCACGACAAGAGGGCGTCCTTCAAACAGAGCGCGGGCGACCTTTTCTCTTGCAGATGCTAGTAGTCGCCATATAGTACCTCTAGATATGCCCATTCTGTAGCCTGCATCTTCCTGATAGAGACCTTCGATATCAACAAGACGTAGCACTTCAGCCTCTGCAAGATCAATGAAGATTGGAGGTCTGTCAGAGGATGGGAACGGATTAAGTCGTTCTGCTACAGGTTTATTTGAAATATCAGGTTGAATAGGTCTGCGGCCACGACGTCCTCTTCTTCTTCTATGCATTGTTAATCAATTCCAAATTGTAACTTGAGGTATATGATACTATCCATTTTGTTTCATATTTCGACAAGGTTATATTTGTTCATAAGCTAATAATAATTGTGTGCATAAGCACAAAAAAAGTAAAGATGATGAATATGGGATACGGTTATGGAAGAGGTCGAAGAGGATCCGGATATCCAGGAAATGGACCATTTCGAAATCTGCCTCCTTGGGAAAGACCAGGTTGGTTGTACGGACCTGGTAGTTGTTGGTATGTAGGATATAGACCAGGAATGACACTACCAGAATTACCACCTATATCTAGTAATGCAGATTTTCTCCAAAAAGAGAGAATAGCATTGGAGAATCAACTGAACGTAATTCAAGAAAGACTGAAACTTATTGAAGAGCGTCTTCGAGAACTAAGTGATAATGAGTGATATGTGAAACAATCACTTGATGAGTGATAGGACTCTGTCCCACATATTCTCGAGCTGTTTGGTGATTAGATGTTCCGGAGCGTACTCTGGTAAGGTCATAGTTGCCACCATAGATTTGGTAGTAACAGCGTCAAATGGAATACGACCAAGAACGTCTACATCACGCATTCTCGCACTCTGTTCTATTTCTTTTGTGAGATTTCTATTGAGATCAAATTTATTGACGATCAATGAACCAGGGATATTGAACCGATCTAGCAAGTCAATGACTCGTGTCATATCATGCAATCCTGATGGAGTCGGTTCTGTCACAATAATTGCTAATGACAGATCAGTTACGGTAGATATCACAGGACATCCAATCCCAGGAGACCCATCAATCAAAATGTGTTCTTTGTCATTCTCTTTTGCCAGTTGTTCAGCTAGTTTTCTTACCTCAGGTACCAGCTTACCAGAATTACCTTCTCCTGCATTTAGCTTTGCATGAGCCATTGGACCGAAACGAGTCGTAGAGCTGAAAAGGTGTCCTGCAATGGATGGTTCCATACTGATAGCTCCCTCGGGACAAAGATATGCACATACACCACATCCTTCACATGAAATGGGATTGATTTCTGGAGGATGTGCGGCATCAAACCGACAGTTTTCTTCGCAGATTCCACATTCTGTACACAAATCTGAATTGATTACAGCCTTTTTCGACCCATAATAATCGAAACTTGAGTGTGTTTCCGGATGAAGTAAGATATGCAAATCAGGCGCATCTACATCACAATCAGCAAAAATGAAGTCCTGTGAAAGTGCTGCAAAAGATCCTGCAATGGTAGATTTACCTGTTCCACCTTTCCGCTGATAATCCCTATCTGTTTTGTCACTATTTGACCCGCCCCCTTATGTCATCATATAGACTGAGAAATCTATCACGCCACTCTGGTATTTCATTGACGAATGGAATTCCCTGTGAGTATAACTCGGCTATTTTCCTATCAAATGGAATATCTAGAAGAATAGGGATATCATTGTTCAAACAGTACTTCTTGACCTCGTCATCACCAATATCGCTGCGGTTTATTACAACTCCAAATGGCGTACCAAGTTCTTTAATGACTTCAACTGTCATTGATAAATCATGTAGACCAAAAGGTGTTGGTTCGGTAACAAGTATGACAAAATCCGAATCACTGACTGTTTCAACCACAGGACATGCAGTTCCAGGAGGGGCATCTATGATGCTTGTTCCAGTAGGTTTGAGATGGGTTTTTACTGCTTTGATGATTGATGTTGCAATAGGTTCTCCGATATTCAGAAGACCGTATATCAAATCCAATTTTTTGGTTTTAACAAAAACTACTGAACCAACCTCTCTGGGAACTTCATCGATTGCTTTCTCAGGACAAATGAGCTTACATCCACCACAACTATGACAGATTTCTTTGTATACGAGTACTTTCTTTGTTCCTACAAATATTGCATTAAACTCACAGAAGGAACCACAATCGCCACACAAGGTACAAGCCTCTTGATTTACCACAGGTGTCGGAAGGGTCACAGGTAATGATTCGATTTTCTCCACTTGTAAAAGAAGATGAGCATTAGGTTCTTCTACATCACAATCGAGCAAGATGGCATCGTCCAAGGAGAGTGCAAGATTCACAGCAACTGTAGTCTTTCCAGTACCACCCTTCCCACTAGCAACTGCAATAATCAATTGTGTGCCGCCTCTTAGAAGATACTATTTGTGATGAGCGTCCGTACACCCTTCAGTTAACTCTGTCAGTGTACCCTGATTATACGCACGGATTAGCTCATCGATGTGACTAGTGCTTGCTTTTAATACTGCAATATTGTTGTTTTGAAAACTCATGATTCCACGAGGCCCCATCCCTTGTACAATTATCACATGAGGACTCAATTTCAAGACGTTGTCATGGGCATGACCTCTACCACCTGAATGTTCACCAGAATTTTGATGAACTTCATCTTTGAT
>JAEORG010000050.1 GCA_016841005.1 Candidatus Thorarchaeota archaeon
ACACAACATGACGATTGTAGCAAAGGGGAATTGCTTCAATATTTTATCACCTAATTATCAGAGGATATGGTTTCAACAACAGTTTGAATATTTGAGTTAGATTTCAGAAACAAGGCTCCAGCGAACAGAACAAATGTATAGATTACAATCTGGGAGATAAGAATGGGAACTGTCGGATACGCAATCGGAGACTCGATGGCAACTAAACCTGTAAGAGCCAATCCCAATATGGCGAACACAGAAGTGATACCTTCGCTTAATCCCAGGGACCCTGATTTCACAGAGTGGTAGGCAACGAGGAGGAAACCCAAGGAGAACAGAGCCACTGATGATATAGTGAGTACTCTAATTGTTGTCACAACTATACCGATTGTTGCTTGAAATTGATCATATACAGAACTGTCGATGATAACATGATACCATTGAGCCCAACTGAACAACGGATGCTGAAGTATGTTGGCACATGCAACCAATGCTGTACAGATGACAATGAGGATCATTGAGATACGTATCACATCATTCTGGTCCCTTGCAAGATGTCTTTGAATTGTGTATAGTGAGGGAATTAGTAGCAGGGTCATGATTAAAGCTAAGATAGAGAAGAGAGAACCTGAGGAACCACCGCTTTGTAGATGAGAGAGTAAATTGTCAACCGAGCTGGGTTCAGTAATCATAGGAAGAATGAAGAGTTCAGCTGTATAGACAGAGATTCCAAAGACACCTGTGAGGGTGATTGCCGTTCTTGTATGTCTACTGATTTCAAATCTTGGGAAATCAGAGCGTAGAATTAGTGCACCGAGTAAAAGAAGCCACACAGAGAACAGAATGATTGCTATCTTGTACACGATTAAAACTATGGAAGTCTGATATGTAATCAGGAAACTGCTAGCAGATAGTAGACCAATAATTGCAGCTAAACCACCAAGGATACGCACCTCTCTGGGGATGATACTGCTCTTAGAGAGACGAGTAATTGTTCCTCCGCCTCCACCAATTAGAAAAGCAACTCCAATTGAGCTGAAAACCAAGAAGAGGGCAATATCGCTCGATGCATAGTACGACATCCCTGGAATAGCCGCAGGAGGTGGCGAACTTGTCAGATGGTATGCTGTGAGTAGTCCATCAAAGAGGGTGGGAAGTGCAAGCAGGATTATTACCACACCAGCTAGTGAAAGAACAAGTGTTTGAATCCACTTACGACGAGACTCTTGGCTTAGAAAAGCTGCAACACCAACTAGTCCTGGTATGCACACGAGTAATCCAAACACTTCAAGCGTGTAGGCGATCAGAACTTGAGGGAATATCTCGGAGAGAGCGAATATTATCGTGTATAATTCTGTACTAGATGAACCAAGTCCCAGACCAACGAATAGAGTGCCAGTTATCAACTCTACGATGAATGCAACTATCAGAATTAAGCCAGAAAAGACTAGGAAAATCCCAGATGATTTCAGGATGCCGTTCCTCACAATACAACTCCTCCAATCTAAGAGTTGGTACTGAACATCCCTATAAGTTTGACCAATTTTAAAATAAAGAAGAGCAATCATGTAACTATCCATTATGTTTCTAGGACTAGTCGCATGTTCAAATCACGTCCGGCCCACCACTTTCTTATCGGGGATGCATATAATTCAATCAAATCCGTTGTGAAGATACTCTGCTTTGTTCATAATGCTATTATCCAATTTTCAGCCGCTCTTTCTGATGGTTAACTAGAATGTCATTGAGAAACAAGCCCAAAACATGGGGCTATTACTGGGATGTCTTAGGCAATCGTCTTGTAGATATGCTCGAAATCAGGCGAGGTTCTCACGTGTTGGATGTTGGAACCGGGGGAGGCTCCACGCTTTTTCCTGCGATAGAGAAAGTAGGAAAAACAGGTCATGTAGCTGGAATAGACATCAGGGAGAAAAGTATCGAAAATGTAAATGCTGAGCTTAAACGGTGTGGTGTTCCCAATGCTTCAGTCCAAGTTATGAGTGCTGAAGAGATGTCCTTTAACGACGCTAGTTTTGACTATATAGTGAGTGGATTCATTGGTTGGAGCCGTCGTTATGATTTTGAGAAAAATGAATACAAATCTCAAGATCTCGTTATGAGTGAGATCCTGCGCGTTCTCAGGGCAGGGGGAAGAGCAGGAATCAGTACCTGGTTATTTCAGGAAGATTCGGAATGGATTATGAAACTAGTTCAACCATATCTTCCATCGGTGCCTGTTGGGTATTCAAAGGAAACAAGAGCGGGATGGGATGTGATTATGTCCAAAGCGGAGTTTAGCAGCTATGAGATTATTCCTGTTGAAATCGATTATGTCTATCCCTCGTTCGGTGATTGGTGGAAAGAAATGATGGGTTATGGTTGGCAATACACTATCGAATCCATACCTAGTGATGACCGTCCTAGTTTAGATGAACTACGTAGAATCGCCGTGGACACATTGGAGAATCATCTGACCGAGGACGGAGGAGTGGTATTTAGGAAGTCGGTTCTCTTCGCAATAGGTATAAAATAACGAAGAAAAAGCGCAGCGAAATTGAGTTCGACTCACGCTCGGCCCACCATTCATTTCTATTTCAATATCTTTGTCAACTTAGACCATTAAATTCCGAGATTATCTAATGTTCATTGAGCAATGTGTGACAATCATTGTGATTGAAAAAAACCATGTTCACTTTTTCTTAATTATCCAGATCAATACTACTGCAACAGATACTCCAATCAGCACAGGTGGGACGATGCAGATGACCAGTGTGCAGGATGTTCTGTTAAAACATGACATTGTGTTTTGAAGAATTTCAGATGTTGAGCTGAGTCCTAATGAGTCATTTGCCCAAACATAGTATCTTCGTATGAAATCCATAGAGTAAAGCGGACCCTCAAATGCAATCACATACGAGTCTGGAAATTGTGCAGTGGGATCGAACGTCATTTCAATCTGCTTCCAAGTTTCATTCGGGGGAGCATTATACAGAGATGTGTTACTGTAATATAGTAGAACTCTATCGACACCAGTTTGGTCACGAACCCCCGCAAATAGTAAAAGCGAAGAAAACGGGCAAAATCCCGGTGTCATGGTAATCCTCAAATCTGTGACCCAAGATATTTCGGGACCGGCTAAATCAAAGTGTGCTATTGTGGGATACCGGTCAACACTATTTGCAAGACCTTCGATGCTATATGCACCCTCACCTGTG
>JAEORG010000450.1 GCA_016841005.1 Candidatus Thorarchaeota archaeon
ATGGACTTACTGAGGAAGCAGTTGCTGAAGCTACGAAAGCCGCAATACTTGAAGTCTGTAAATTTGATGGTGTCATGAGAGTAAGTGCTGGAAACTATGGTGGAAAACTAGGCAAATATCAGATTCACCTTCATCAGTTAGGGCTCTAGTCACATAAGACTGACACATGTATCTAAGGTCTACTCAGAAAACTTTATCTCCAATTCCTAAAGGACCTGATGACACGGAAGCCTCTGTAGCTCAGACTGGTTAGATCGCCTCCTTGGTAAGGAGGAGGCCGCGGGTTCGAAAATGTACAAGACTTCCTTGCGTATTGAAAATCCCGCCAGGGGCTCCACTTCTTCTATCTTCAGTATCAATTCAGTTCTAAAACAATATATCTTGCATTATTCATAATTGCTTCATGACAGATAGAAAATCTTTCACTACAGAAGAAGCAAAAGAAATCGGTGAAAAACTAGATATCCGATGGGATAAGTTTGATGTAAAACAGTTCAGAATGGGTATGAACGTTGAGCTTGAACATGGTATGCGGGATCAATATACCAATGTGACTAATGATGACCCCTTGATGACCGGTAAGATTGCATTAGCTCATCTCAATGAATTTCCTGACTACTACGATAGATTAGACAAGCTTGAGGAAGAAGCAAAGGCCTATTGGGAGAACAAGTGATACCAAACAGACAAAAGAAAATCAACTAATCCGAATCCCGTCAGGAGATTCACTTCATCTATTTATTCAATTTCTCTATCTTGAAGACAACTGGTTTTATTCCATCTCCACATGGCTGGTATGTAACTCCAGGAGCTGGCCATTCATAATCCCCTCCAAAGTAATAGACCATCAATGTAGTATAGAGGTCTTGCCAAGCACGGCCGCACAATCCTTCAGGTTTATTCAGATGATGGTCAACAATGAATTCTTCTCCAACTCTATGCCCACAAGGTTGCAAAGGTTCACCGTTGTAAGTGATTCCATGGTCAGGTCCGAAGACATCTTCTGGCGTAAACTTCTTGATGACAGTAACTTTCAGGTGTGTTTCCATTATTCTCTCTCCATCCCTTCGACTGGCTCTTGACATATCTTCTAGTCTTTAGAAGCTAATCAATACAGTAATTGACCTTGCAGCAGTAGCAGATATTTATTCAGCACCAACCCAGTCTGGAGAGAAGCGAAGTCCACAGGCCGCCTCAGCGCCATGTCCGAATTGTTCAGTTGAGTTTAGATACGCATCTGTTCTCTCAATGAATAACCTCAGAGTAGCTGGGTTAACGCTTAATTCAACTGTAAAATCATCAAGAATGAATGGTTCATTGTCCATGGCATCAAATCCAAGTCGCACAACCAACATATCCAACCACTGAATCACGACACCGTTTTTTTCCCCAAATGCCTTGATATCAAAATCTGTAGGCGGATTACACTTGTATTTCTTGACGCCTTTTCCATAGGTCGCAAACAAGTTGAGCAATGCCTGAAGGCTGTCCCTAAGGGTCTGAAGAGCAATATCATCACCCATGATGTATATCTCATCTCTCCATCTGTCACTTCGGTTGTCTTTCACCCGCCAAATCTGGAAATTCAGATTGTCATATTCTTTCTTATCTGTTACAGAATTCAGATCAATCACCCCTAGTCATCGAGTAGCAAATTATTCTGTCGTAAAAGGCTCTCAGTATCCACACATGCATTCTTTCGGAGTCTCGAATTTCTTCGCAGGTCTCCAAGTGCATCTATCACCAGATATCCGCCAATAATAGATAGACAGATGATTCCAATTATTAGACTAAAGATAAACACGAGGACGTCCTCAATTAGATAATACTCTGAAGTGGCAATGAGGATAGTTAGAAGTGACATTGGAATGGTGAGAATCCCGATTCCTGTTCGCAGTTGAGCTAGATGAGTTCTCTTTTCAGCCTCAATAGTCCTGATGACTGCTAATGTAGTATTGAGATTTCCTTCCTTTTCAGCAGCCTTGGCAATATTTACTAGTTCATCATTTTCCATAATATCACCTCTCTATTCTTCTTCCTGTAGAGGGTCACTGAGTTGTGATTTTTTCTTCCTTGCTATCAGCCGTCTGGCTTCTTCAGGTCCGACTAGCTCACTCAGTCGTTGAAGTCTATCTGGGTCATCCTCCTTATCGAGCCACTTTTCTATCTGCTTGTAGACTTCAGGTGATAAATCCTTAGCTAATTTCTTCTTTCTTTCCTTCTTGCCAAGGTCAAAGTCATCAGGTCCCAGTAGACTCATCTTAGTATCACCATCAATCTGTGAATATCTGACGTTATGACTGTTCGCATGATAGAGAAATGAAATGGTGCGTTACGTATCAGAATCATAGCAAAAACTTAGTATGCCACAGTCAGTTTCTGAGATTTAACATGCTGTATCTGCTTGCTTCTCATTTAGATTCAGTTCTCTCTGTATTGGTTTTGGTTTAAGCAGTGACCAAATCCAAATTAACTGAACAAATATGACCGTTAGAAGAAGAACGAAGCCGATCCACCAATCCAATGTGAAAGTCTGTCCTGTAAATAAAACTCGTTCACCATAGTATAGCATTGCTAATGCCCCACAGTAGATGTAGTAGAGCAATTCAGTAATCTTTGTGTCCCAACCCAATTCATCTCTATTCAAGAAACATACTATGATTATTATGGGGATGAAAGACCCAACATAGAATGAGAGCGTTTTCCATGCAAATGTCATAAAAATCAATGATAATAGAACAAATCGCTTCTCCAAACTAAGACTTATCAGAGAATGAATCCAGGTTTTCATTGGTCCTCGTTCGAAGACTGGCCTCAGCTTGTTGGGAATGAAATACGGTCCAATGACTAATATCAGGCAGATCATGAAGGCTATAATAGGTATTGATCCCAACTCAACACCAAAGAATCTTGGAATGACCCATATATTCGCTCCAATAGCTGACATTCCAGCCTCATAAAAGATTGGTGAGAAAATGTCTGCACCTAGTAACAATATGAATGGGACATATCCAATACATATCAATAATACAACTAGAAGGAATCCTCTAAGTTTGTTTTTGAACATCGATAGTGGGACTAATGCGAATAAAATGAACAAGAACTTAGTAAATAGAAATCCGAGACCTATGGCAAGAATGGCTAAATCTTCTCTATCATTTTTAACAAACCACATGGAAAGAAGCAAGAAAATCGCAGTGATGGCCTCATCTTGATTCCAAAAAACCACGAATAACCAGATGATAGGAATTAGAGAGTACTGCAAAGCAAATAATCTGGCCTTCTTTTCACCAAACCAATTTTGTGTGTAATAGAATCCTAAAACGAGAACAGCCAAGTCAAAAAGAGTGAATAGAATATTAATAGCAAGAGGATGGTTCCAAAACAATAGGGGAAGTGCCAAAAGGTATGAAAAAGGAGGTGAGAAGCTGGATGGAAAGTCTCTGTAGGGGAGCAGTCCATGAAGTATCCCATCTCCCTGTACATAGAAGTAGCCTCTAAGATCCCACGTTCCTTCGTATCCTGTAAAGCCATACAAATATACACTGGTCAATACTCTAGTTAGAAGATAGAATATTGCAATAAGCAAGAAGTACAGCTTCTTCTCTCGTGTTTCCAATTTGAATAGATATGGTACTAGAATAGCTAAAACTATACTACCGACGACAAGAGTGAAATACCATACCGGAAACAACTAAGCATCACCTATCTTGGAAAACGATTTTTGACCTACATATAATGATAATGGTGAAATTGCTCAGATGGCATTTCTTCAAAATCAGAATTCATCAATAAGATTTATGACTAAAAACAAAATCACCAGTAAGAGGAATTATAGAGTGAAAGTGGTAATCCTAGGTGGTGGCGTTGCAGGACTTGCAGCATCCTATTTGTTGAAAGAAAAGGCGGATGTCACTCTTGTCGAGAAAGAGAATCATCTGGGTGGTCTAGCAAGTAGCTTTGAACATGAAGGTCATTGGTTTCCGTATTTTTATCATCACATATTTCCTCACGACACATTCACTAGAAAATATCTCAAGGCATTTGGATTAGATTCATCATTGCAATGGAAACGTGTCAAGGTTGGTATATTTGCTAATGATAGGGCCTGGGACTTCACATCCCCTTTCGACCTATTGAAGTTTAGATATCTATCACCACTCGGACGAATAAGGTATGGCTGGTTCGGCGTTAAGACCATGTTTGCATTAAACCCTACTACAATAGACAAGACACTGGATGCACGCACATGGCTCGAAAAACAAGGCGGCAAAGAGGTCACTGACAAAATCTTTGTTCCCTTATATGCAGAGAATAAGTTCAATGTGAAATTGGAAGAGATTTCTGCTCGTCAGTTAGCAATGCGACTTGCAAATAGAGAAATTCTAGGTAAATTTGCATATCCTCCCCAAGGGCTCCATACCTTCTTGCAAAGATTTGAAGCATCATTAGAAGATAAAATCGAGATAGCAAAGTCTACCAGTGTAGAGAAAATTGACTTAGACAACAAGTGCTTGAGTCTGAACGGTCAAGAAGTTCGCTACGATGCTCTGATTTGTACAATTCCCATTCCGAATTTTCTAGCTATTGTCAAGGGATTACCTGACGTGCTGTATAACAAATACTCTCAAGTAAGATACTCCCCTGCAGTAGAAGTAGCCTTTGCAACAGAGAACCATCTCACCAAACACTACTGGTTGAATATATTTAGGAAACGATTTGGGCTTTTGTTTCAGCACTCGAATCTATATGATGGATATCCATTCAAATTCCATTGGGCACTGCGCTATGGAGGATCTGAGAAAGATTTGCATTTGTCAGATGAAGTGATAGTAAAAGAATATCTGAAGGCTCTAGATTCAATTGCATCACCAAAAGACATTCTCTGGTGGAAAGTATTTCGTGCAAGATATACAGAGCCAATCTTCACATCTGATTATGCAAGTTTTATGCCTCGTAGCAAGGCTGGAATTGGTGATTTGTACTTCGCAGGAACCGCGACTGTCTACCCAAGAATTAGAAACATGGATGCAAGTATTCAGTCTGGTGAAAAAGCAGCAAAAAAGGTAATCACTGATTTTGGCTTGGAATGAATCGACTCAATGAAATCACATCCAAAGTAATGTGTATCTTTAAAAAGAGCCCAGCTTTGTTTGCCGCTTGTGAGAAGAGTTAATCAAGTACTAAGGGTCCTACTCTCAGTAATCCTAGCAATTGTACTTATGAGTATCCTATTTGCGATAGTCGGTCTTGAGAGACTATCAACCGCATTTGCACAAGCCACTACAAATCCATTGTTCTTGATATTCTTTGTTTCTGCATTCTTGGGATCTTTTCTTTTCAGAGCTAAAAGACTACAGATGATTGTTGGTGCTGAGGAAATAGGTTATTTCTTCTACCTCAAGATGCTCTTTGTATCCTGGTTCTTGAACCTTATCGCTCCAGCACGAGTTGGTGAAGCATCTCAAATAGCACTCCTTCATTCAGAATACAAAGTTCCTGTTGGTCATGCAGGAACTGCAATTGTAGCGGATAAGATATTTGATCTTGTTAGTTTAGTAACGCTCCTAAGCTGCTTTCTTTTATTTATTGGACAATCAACTAATGCAAACTTGCCCTTCGATCTATTTGTAATCATTACAATCGCTGCATTAGGCGCATTGATACTTGGTCTATTTCTAGTAGCGAAATTCCCAGCTCAGCTCAAAGGAATACTTTCGAAGTTATTTGGTAGATGGCCAAGGATACTTGGAATTTTTCATCGTCTTGTTGACTCTTCCAGTACAGCAACGAGTCGTATTGTTTCATCAAAGAGTAAGATACTCTTTCTGTTCTCACTCTCTATTCCTGTATGGCTATTAGAATCTAGCACTCTTTTCTTCATGTCCCAAGCTATGGGATATTCATTCCCCGTAATAGAATCCATGACTGCAGCAGTTGCAGCATTCATGGCTATGACATTGCCGCTGACTCCAGGAGGTTTTGGTACATACGAGTTAGTAATGGCTTTCACACTCTCGGTTCTACTTCCCCAATTTGGCCTAGAAACGGTCACACTGCCTGTTGCAATTGTTGAGCATCTACTTCGTCAAGTAGTGACCCTAATTGTGGGTGCCATTTCTTTGACTTCTCTAGGCATAAGTCTCTCTGCTGTAATGGATTTAGCAAGAAGATTCAAAGGAACACAAGAAACGGAAGAAACAGATCCAATAGACTCAGAAATTGAAGCTACATGATTTTTACTAACAATCACAATTGTAGTCTATGATGTATCCTTTAAGAGAGGGATGTAGAGCTTTCTGTATTCAGGTGCATCATGTAATATTTGTCTGCGGAATCGGACTCCATCTCGTATATAATACCAGAATGTATTGTACTCTGTTGCAATTCTTGCTGGGATTGAGAAGAGGCCTGTACTAAAAATTAGCTTTCCTAACAAAGGAATGTTTCGAGTCAGCATCTCGACTTTTGTGATTATTGTTTTCTTAGCTTCTGTAAACTGAAATGTTTCAAGAGAATCTCCAACAATAGTATATTCAAGAGATGAGTCTGGAATCACTCTAGATGCTTCGATGACGTGACCAATATCCCCCTTTAGTCCCATCATTTCCTGAACACAGCGATCCATCGCGACGACGTCAGATGATGCAAAAATCGAATTCACCAACTTTGGAATTCCTGTTCTAGGACCCTCTCCCTCCATGCATATTGTTGCATCCACAACAACAAAATCAACATCCAAGAGTCTATTAATCTCAGGTATCAATTGGTCCGCAATTGGGTGATATTGATGTCGGAATGTAGGTATTACTCCCCATTGGTTCTTGAGCCCACATGTCAATCTGGTAAGATAATGAGTCTTCGCCACAGGTATTGTAAGAAATGCATCCGCATCCAAAATGACGTCTGCAAAAGGAATGAACCGTACAGCATTCAGTCGAGTCTTTACTTTCCTGATTGGTTCTTCTGATAGATTGACAAATTTAGCATCATACTTCTTGCAGAGATCTAGAACTCCCCAATTTCGAACCGCTTTCATGAGTTGCTTATTCGTGGCTAAATCAGCATCACCAACAATCACCTCAAAGCCCTTCTCGGTTAATTCTTGGAGCACACCCTCCAATACCCATGGTGAGGTACAGAGGCTTGGTATCACTTGGTCTGACATGTAATTTACTTTAACAAAAGCTGTCTGTCCACGCAGATGATCCTCCCAGTTTGCAAGATTCATCACTCTTCTTGTATCTCGTACGACCTCTCCTCTGGTCTTTGTATGTGCTATGAGTGACATTGGAATGAGTGAACTCCTTTTCTCGTAAGTATTTGAACTCCTCATCTTGGGAATAAACAAAAACATTCCTACGGAACAGCGCTGGGACATGGTGTAATGTTTCAATACATTTATCTTGAAAACCTAAACACACGACTTCTTACGGGTCGGTGGTCTAGCTTGGCTATGATTCTTGGTTTGGGACGTCGCTTGGCGTCGACCAAGCCCGCAAGAATCCAAGGGATCCCCGGTTCGAATCCGGGCCGGCCCACCAATTTTCTGCAATCAATTTACTAAATTCTATCTCTTCTTCACCATTACGACAACTACAATTGCAACAATGACAATACCAGAACCTATTGCAACCCACTCGAGTGGTAGTGTTGAAGGCTCAGTACTTGTCGGAGGGGTAGTAGTTTCCTTTACCATATTTAATCCTTCTTGAAATAGAAGACTAAGAATCATAGAATAACTACCATCAAAATCAGCGTCAGAATTTCCAATTTCTAAATTGATATCTGGATTGATTGAGGAGTCTCTGTTTACTAATAGAATCACACCATAGACACTGTCTTCGTATTGGCTATACCGCATATCTGCAGTGAATCCTAGATAACGTCCAGTGTGCCCTTGACGTACGAAGTTGTTCCTATGCCATCCTAGCTCGTCCGAGTGCATCATTGATACACTGGATTCTTCCAGTATCCTGATTCCACCACTTAATCCACCATTCATGTGTGCAATCAGATACTTAGAAAGGTCTTGAACTGTACTTCTAATTGTACCCGCTCCATAGGCATACCAATTGAAATGGGGCAACGCAAGAACTGTTCCGTTACTCAGAGTCCCGTGAGCCATTACAAGATTCTCTCCATACTCCGATGTTAGAAATCCAGAATTGTCCATTTCAAGTGGATTAAGAATATTATCTCGAATATACTCATAGAATGTTTGATTGGTTATTTTCTCTAAGAGAAAACTAAGGAAGAAAAATCCAGAATTAGAATACACCATATCTGTGCCTGAAGAGGTAAGCCACAGATTAGGGTCATTGATGTTTGTACTATTGATAATATCTCCAAGAGCAGGACGCGTTCCTTCAAGGAGTCCATAACTTGTTCCAACATGATCATTGAACCATTCTAGCACGCTGTTGTCAATCCATTCCACACCGAAATCATAGAACAGCTGCATACCTGCTCTATGTTGTAGAAGTAATCGAGGAGTAATCACTGTATCAGGATCATTTGGATTTCTTACTTCAAATGGTAGATAGTTACTAACATCAGAATCCAGATTAACGAGTCCCTGTTCTGATAGCTGAAGAAATGCAGTTCCTGTGAATGTCTTTGAAATCGAATATATCATATATGCTGTGTCTAGTTCTGGTTGGTCACCGTACCCTTTCGCCCAGACAAGGCTATTATTGACCACGATTCCTGCTTGAAGAGAAGGAATTGAACCATCTTGCATCTCATTTTGAATTTGGCTGTCCAATGTTCCTAGCGTAGGTCCCAATGCTGTTGTAGTCTGTGCCATCGTACTCGTAGGTAAACTGAGAACTAAAGTACTGATTACATATACGGTGAACCACAATCGCTTTGGATTCATATTAAAAGCTCCTGACCAATCACTAATCCAAAATTAATGATATTACGCCGTTATAAATCAATGGGACTCCATGTGCCAAGAATACAATGGGACTCTGGTTTCCATCTCCACTGATCGAACTTTACAACTCACCAATCAGTTACTAACTATTATATGGGAAACTACTATACTTATTATAGTTAACGTAGTTAATATACTTGTGATGAAAATGAAACCAGTTGAGATTGTTCAAGGCGTATATTGGGTTGGTGCTATCGATTACAATGTGAGGCACTTTCATGGGTATAGCTATTCCACTCACCATGGAACGACCTACAATGCATATCTGATAGTAGGAGAGAAGATTGCACTTGTAGATTCGGTTATGGGTCCATTTGCAGAAGAGATGTTCAAACGTATCTCGGAAATCGTTGATCCTGCAAAGATAGACTATATGGTTACTAATCATGTAGAGATGGATCATTCAGGTGCTATCCCCCAAGTCCTTTCGCGTGTGCCAAACGCTACAGTTGTATGTACAAGTAAGGCTGTAGAAGTTCTCAAGAAACATTATCCAGATGGATGGACATACAAGACAGTCAAGACAGGTGACGAGCTAGATCTTGGTGGAAAGACCCTGAGATTCTATGAGGCTCCAATGCTTCACTGGCCAGAGAGTATGTTCTCTTACTACGTAGAGGAAGAAGTTCTCTTACCAAATGATGCCTTTGGACAACACTATGCTACGGAGGAACGATTTGCCGATGAGGTGGACCAGAATATACTCTGGCGAGAGGCTGAGAAATACTACGCCAACATTCTCTGGCCACTAAGCCGATTGGTCAGACGGAAAATCGAAGAGGTCGTAGAGCTGGGTCTCCCGATTAAGATAATCGCACCTTCACATGGTCTGGTTTGGTGTGAAGAGCCATTGAACATCGTGATGCGCTATTTAGAATGGGCAAAAGGCGAACGGCTGAGTGACAAGGTTGTAATTGCTTGGGATACGATGTATGAGAGCACAACCAAATTAGCAAGAGCTATTGCGGAAGGAGTTAGAGATGCTGGCATGACACCTTTGCTAAGACTGATTCCTCGTAGTGATAGAAGTGATATTATATCAGACCTCTTAGAAGCAAGAGGAATACTTGTCGGTAGTCCTACTTTGCACAACGAGTATCTCCCAACAATTGCTTCTGTATTAGCAGATATTGAAGCTCTCAAACCTGTTGGAAAGAAGGCAGCAGCTTTTGGATCCTATGGATGGGCTGGTGGTGCAGTTAAGAAAATAGAAGAGTCAATGTTGAAGGGAAAGATGGATGTTGTATTGGAGCCTTTTACAGTTCAGTGGGTTCCTGAGGAGGATGAATTAAAGCAAGCGTATGAATTTGGCAAGGCTTTTGTTGAGAAATTAGTATGATACTTCTTGGCTCTATGAACCAAGAGTCAACTAGCTTATGAACGAGCTGACCCACTATATTCCTCTGCGAGATTGCTCAATGATGATTTTGGTCCATTTTATCTGCCAGTTTCTACACCAGAAAAGTACAGATCTCGCACGATTAACATCACAATCACAAAAATCGCGAACAATGAAAATTCTATGATCTCAAAGATTTCTATACTATCTACAGTAAGGTCAGTTATCATAGGTCCCAAGTATGCCAAACTTGTTCCTAAGAATACAACAATCCATGACCATCTATTACCTTGTTCCATCAACTTCCATACCATTAACGTTAGCACTATTCCAGCCATCAGGTTGAATATTCCAATAAGTCTCCACAACAAGACGATGTAAGAAGCAACCATGTCATTACCTAACTCAAATTGTATCCAGTCCTGATTTACAAATCTCTCAAAACCTGCAGCTAGGACCTCCGGAACAATGATTGACATGAGACCATATACAAGCAATCCAATTGTGGCCATGTACAGGACCACTTTGTGATATTTGTTAACTACATCCTTTAGAGTCATAATTTATCCGCTCCTAGTTATCTTGATTGCTGTAATCATCATCCACACAAGAGGCGGCGCCATTGCAAGACGTTGAAGAAGTCCAGTATATGTTGCAAATTCAGGAAACATGTACAGAATAGAGAAGAATCCAGAAATTATTACTACAACCCAACAGAGCCATACATACCAATGCCAAGTTTGATTTGAATATACACGTGGAACTATTGCTAATGGAACAGGAATCATCACTAGCGCCGCCAAAGTTGCGAAGAGGCTATGCAATCCCCCTGTTACTGTTACATCAATACAGTCTGGATCACAGGGAAAAATTCCTGTTAGGATTAGGAACAAACCTGATATAACAATTAAAAATGGTCCAATCTTCGTGCCCTCACCTGAGGAGATGTTTTGTTGAACTCCAACAGCAAAAAGCATGAAGAAAATACCTAACAATGGAAAGCCAAGAGTGTTCATAATAATGGCATTCGGCGCATCGATATCTCCTAGTTCGCTCATGGATTGAAGAATCGGATCATATCCAGGTTCCAATACCCCTAGTGTGAATAGAACAATTGCATA
>JAEORG010000451.1 GCA_016841005.1 Candidatus Thorarchaeota archaeon
GACACAACATCAGTCGCAGCTGCAGGTCATGAAGACCTGAAAGGATCTTATGGCTTAACTGGAATCTGGACGGACCTCCCAGAGAATTCTGGAGCAGGTATCTTTGTTTCAGACTTTTCATCACGTGGCAAAGTTGATGTCACAGCTATTGGCGAGAATCTGGTTCTTCCATACTATGGAGGGTACTACTACATCAGTGGAACAAGCTTCAGTTGCCCACAGACTTCAGGTGTCTATGCTTTGATGTTTGAAGCATTTGGTGCACAGAGTGTCGCTTGGCTAGAAGGCCATATGCAGGACACTGCAGTGGACTTAGGCTATGATGTTACAGTACAAGGAGCTGGTTTCATCCAAGCTGATGGTGCAACCACATAATAAAACAGGAAGGCTCAGCCTTCCTCCTCTTCTTTTGATCATAGTTTCCGTGAGCATATAATAAATAGCAGTTAGTACCTTGAATGACATAGATAGTCCAAGTGGAGCTTACTTTATGGCTAGACATATTGTGCTTGAAGATTATAATCCTGATTGGGAATCAAGATACAAAACAGAAGCAATCCAGCTAACTGAAATCTTCAGAGATCTTCTTGTAAATATACATCATATCGGAAGTACTTCAATACCCGAAACATGTGCAAAACCAGTAATCGATGTTCTCATCGAGGTCATTGACATTGAGAGAGTTGATGCATTAAATCCACTGATGGTTGATTTCGGTTACGAACCCCGTGGAGAAGCAGGAATAGAGCAACGACGGTTCTTCAGAAAGGGTGGTGACGATAGATCTCATCATGTACATACATTTGAGATAGGCAACACCCATATTGACCGTCATCTGAACTTTCGAGACTATCTAAATATCCATCCAGAGTTAGCTAAGGAATATTGTCAGCTAAAAAGAAACCTGGCAACACTATATCCTGAAGATATAGAGAAGTATATTGATGGTAAGACAGAGTTCATCATGAATATCGAGAAGAGAGCCCATGAATGGAGAAAAGGTTCAAACAAGGACAGCATCCATTAACTTGTGAGCGGTAGTTCAATCCTGAATGTAGCACCTCTCTCTGATTCAAGTAGTTCTATTACCCCATCACATGCCACTACAATTTGACGGGTAAGGTATATCCCGATACCATGACCCTCTATTTTCTTCCCTCTAAGAAAAATCTGATCTCTCAACTCCTCAGGAATACCAGGCCCATCATCAGAAGCCACTATTATTACTTTGTTAGATTCTCGTTTTATAGTGATGTTCATGATGGGGTTTGAACCGTTATGAATTGCTGAATTCCTAATCAAATTGGTCAATGCCATTTGAAGGAGAGGGCCACCTGCAATGATGAGATTTTCGGTTTTTCTATCAATATTGGTAGTTATTTCTAGTTCTGGGTATGCCTTCTTAGCTTGAGCCACCACCTGATCAATAAGAGGACCAAGCGGCATGTTTTCTGTAATGGTATTGGTCTTAAAAGATTGAAGTAGGTGAGTTATTCTGACAGTTGCTACGCGAGCAGCTTCAAGCATTCTTCGGGGTCGTTCTCCGTAATCCTCACACTCTATGAGAGCCGCCTCTATGTATCCAAGAACTGCTTGAAGGTCATTTCCAGCATCATGACTCATTAAATTCGTAGATAGAGAAATCACCCTGTTTTGTTGCTCTCTCACTTTCTCCTGTAGGTATACTTCTCTAGCCCAGAGATAGAGCCCAAAGGCGATCAGAACAAGACCACTGAATATCACAATCGAAAAGAGGTTTTCATTCTCATAATCAGGAGTATGTAACATACTTGAATTCAGTTTCTCTAAAGCACCTATGAAGACAAGACCCCAACCCAGACTCATCATAACATACAATGTCTTATTATCGACAAATCTCTGAAACAGAATAACAAGTGTAAACGAAACCAAAGATAGACTTAGATAAAAC
This sequence comes from Candidatus Thorarchaeota archaeon, assembly GCA_016841005.1. The sequence goes on from JAEORG010000451.1 coordinate 1,931, forward strand.
AAGACTCCATCAATACCAGCTGGTCGCGACTCGAAGACCGTGTGATAAATGAGTGTGAGAACTAGACCAATCAACAGAAACAAAACAGGAAAGAATAGTTTCCTTTGCGTCTTTTTGTCTAGAGAGAGTCTGGATGGCACGATTTATACCTCAATAGATTCAAAGTCAAATATAATTAATCTGGCCTATATAAGTTCCTAGAAAATATTGGAGACAATGAGTCAAACAGAGTGTTATCATCCTCATTGTCAATTGTGATCTATCTGAACTTCTTTACAAGGATAACCACAATAACAACAACTGCTACTCCACCTGCAGCTAGGAGTATTAGTGTCAGACTTGAATCAGTTGGTTCTGGCGGAGGCGTTGAAGTTGATGTAGTGGTTATGTCAGCGATGGAATTGAAAACGAATCTATTGTATCCCCAAACACCTTCGGAATCCTCAGCATAAACTTCCAAACTATGTAGACCATCTACATTTGGCAGACCTGAAAGTTCTGTGGAATTGGCACCACCATCCCATGAATAGTACACGGTTTCAGGAACTTCTGAGAAGTAAACCTCGGGTTTTGAACCAGCAGGGTTAGTCGTCTGGTTTCCATATCCACGGATCTCGATTTGAATTGGTCCATCATATGGAATATTGTAGGTATCACCAACAGCTCCATTCAGCTTTATCGATGCCATCTCTATCTCGGATAGACTTACATTAACCACAACATAATGATTGTAGGCACCACCCCAGGGAGTTGAATAGGTAGGAGCTCCACCACCACCTGCTATGATATGCGTGATACCATTCACAGTAATCCGATTGTATAGATGATCGTGTCCAGCAAGAAATAGTGTCACATTCTCTTGCTCAAGCAATGTTAGGAGCCTTGCTGTTTCTGTTTCGTTGATATCCAAGGCACTACCGATGTGGCTGCATGCAAAGATTGGTCTGTGGGATACGACAAACTTCATTGGTTTTGTTGTGGATGCAAAATCAGAAACCAACCAATCATATTGGTCCCCGGTGATTCGACCTTCCAGACCAAATTCCTCCGAGTCAATAAAGGTGATGTGAACTCCAGCATAATCAAAGGAGAAGTATGTGGATGGTGCATCATAAAATTCGAATGCATCAAAATAGTACTCAAGCTTCACTGCACCAGTACTTGCACCTGTATCATGGTTTCCAACGACTCCAATTATTGGAGCATAATGACCAAGACGGTCAGTAATCTCATTAAACATCTCCCAAGCTAGAAGGTTATCCTCATGATCTGCAGTAACTCGATATACGTAATCGCCAGTCATCAACACGAGATGAGGCGCCTCGAGTATTATCATGTCAATGATATCCTCGTATATCTCAGGTTGAATAGGAGCATCACCTGAGTCAGGTCGGTTATCACCAACCACGACTAGCTTGAATGACCCAGAATCAAGAGGAGCAGTTTTGAAGTGGAAAATATCACTTGTATGTACATCTGAAGACACTCTGTAATAGTAAGTAGTATCAGGACTAAGACCATCGATAAGGATACGATGATTTGTGTCGAGTGTTGAGTTAGATATCGATTCATTAAGATTGGAGTCGGATAAACCATACTCAACCTCAGCATCCATCGATGTGTTTGTTCTCCAAAATATCACAGTGGACTCATGTGTCATTTTGGATACAATTGGCCCTCTAGTGAAAGGAGATTCAGCAGCAATCTTCTGTTCGCTTTCAAGTTTCAAGGAATTGTCCAAAGTAAAAAGTGAGAGAGGAGAACTAATCATAAAGATGAGTATGAGTAGTAATAACATTCGGTTTCTACGTGGCATGATTAACACCTGATTATGTTTAGCATTAGGACAATTAAAGGATGTGATATAACTTCCTAGAAAGAAATAAGGTGAGATTGCTTACGTGAATATCAATCCTTAAAGACTGCGACCTCAATTTGATTGTATCTGAATTCGAGAGAGAATCATATGAGAGTTGGACTAGGCCAAATGGAATTGAAACTTGGTGATATTGAATTCAACATCAAACAGACTCGAGAGATTCTAGACGCTGCGCGAGATCATAAAGTAGACATAGTAGTCCTACCAGAGTTGGCAAATTCAGGATACAGCTTTGAATCAAAAACAGAAGCAATGAACTGGTCTGAGGAAATTCCAAAAGGACCTTATTCAGA
>JAEORG010000452.1 GCA_016841005.1 Candidatus Thorarchaeota archaeon
AACCTTCACTGATGCATGGGTTGTTGATAACTCCGCTTTTTCTGATTTCTTGATGGGACTTGCGGAATTCTATTTAGGCTATCAACTAGTTAGTTCAGAAAACCCTGTAGATATTCTTTTGATAGACAGAATATTTTCTTCTGAGATTGCGTCTTTCTATGCAGAAACATCAGATTTCAGATTAAATTTGGATCATGAATGCGGATTAATAGGTCACAAAATTAATGGCAGACCTTTTACAAAAACTGAGTGGATATTCGCGAGAAAATTATTTGGGAGTATGAAGTTAGGTACGCCTCCAGCGCGGGGCGAGTTCCTGTTCCCGAGAGTTATAATGGAATTATTGAGTGAACCCGGAAATTCTTTGACTCGTGACCAGTTAGCTGACAAACTTGGATTAATTGATGAGTACCATCTCTCAAGATTAGATAAGGAACTCGAAAAGGGTATTCGCAGCTCTGGAGAAGTCGAAGGGCTAATTACTCGCAAAGACAAACATTTTGTATTGAAACCAAAATATCGAGACATCAAAGATAGAATTAGAATGCTTGTAGAAGAAGTGTGCGGACGCATTTTTTCCGGAGACCCCAATGTGTCTTATGATGACAGATTCAAAATAGACGGTCGTTGGATTACAACAAACGATCTTGCATTTCTCAGCATAGCATCACTGTATTTAACGATTGAAAGATGCTGGAGAAACAAGACACTTCTTGTGGGAGTGGCAAAAGATACCTCTGCTAGAGATTTGAAAAGACAGGTTCTTCCTGTCTTGAATCATGTAGGGCGATTCAATGGTGTCTTTGGAGGAAAGGGTCAGGACACTCCAGACACGGACCGTATGATTCTCCAATGGATTTCATTACACGAAAAAGATCGACTTGTAGTCCCATGGGCTACAGCTGAGTATGACACTGCATTCAAAACAATAGTTCCTCACTTTGAAAGAAAGCCTGGCTTAGTTTCAGGAGCAAGAAGAAATCAAATATCATTGGAGAAAACATTCGTAAAATCATACTTTCAACTCTGTCAGGCAGCATCGGACAAGAGACTTCGAAGTAACGTTCTTCTCTATGATAGGTTAGTCTACCCAGAGTTTGACATAGACTCGGCAAAGCTGACGATACTTAAACACGATTATGAAAACAGACCAGACAGTCCTGAAACAGTGGAGGTTGTCTTCTATGAAGGAATCAATAATCAAATTCAGTCTTTCATTATTCCACTTTTTGAGATAATGACAAGTATGAGCATTCCTGAGCTTTTTGGCCATTTGAAACCGCTTTACATAGCTGATAAGGTGGCAAAGTATTATTGGAGCCAATTCAAAGGAATGGTCGAGAGTGCAGGAATGTGGTTAGTTAATCGTCCTGATTTGAGAGAGTTTCTGTTTTATCTAAGCAGTTTTAGAGAAAGGAGGTCAAGCGTTGAACAATCAAGAAAGTACTCATGAAAAATTCTTCACTGATTTTGAAGGAGCATTTGATGGAAGGCTCGCTCGAGTGATTCCTGTTGCGGCGAATTACACATCCGAATGGGCGGGCTCAGCTGCAAGATATGATTGTAGAATAAAACTTCGCTACAATAAGGAATTGATGGCGCAGCTAGAAGAAGGAATGCTACTAGCAGTACGTAACTTCAAGGGGCATTCAAAAAAGTCGGGAAAGGAAAAGATTCAGAGATATACTGTGATGGTGATCAGTAAGGTTTGGCCACTTCACTACGGATTGGGAGGAGTAAATGATAGTCATTACTATCCGCTTCAAATGGAGATAATTGAACAGTCTGTTCCTGACTGGTTGACTGACGATCAATCGACCATGATGGTCCATATGACAGCAGTACCAATCAATTATGACCTTGTGATTGATTCATCAGGGGATTTCGAATTTAGGAAGGGATTCTCATATCCACTGTTAGGTGAGAGAGTACATGTTATCAATATGGAAACTATCGATAGAATATACAATTCTAGAGTTAAAGAAGCTATAGCTTTCACAAAATCAACGACATCGCCAGACCCTAGAAAAGATCCCAGAATTGGTACTTTGCGGATGTTTCTTGAAAGAGATGAACAAGTTCCCATATACATTGATTTCAATAAGCTTCTTCGTTATCATTTTGGAGTCTTCTCTTTTACAGGAGGAGGAAAAAGCAATCTACTCTCGAATCTATTTAGACGGATCCTCTATCATACAAAAGATACCAAGCTTATACTTTTCGACATCAGTTGTGAATATCCTTTCCTTCTTTCAGACGTTATTTCAGATCCAAAGATTCCATGCAAGGTTATTCTCGAGGAGGAGGCAAAATCTGCGGATCATTTTGCACGATCAATTGTGAAACCGCGAGATTTTGAGGATGATGATTCTGCTAATAATATCTTGAGAAAGTTATTCGATGATGGACATGTAACATCATACAATCAACCGCTCACAGCAGTTCCCACATTGGGACGACTTTTAGAAGAGATACAAGCTAAGGCGACCGCTCAATCACTCGACAAGCCACACTATATTCAAGCAACTGAGGAAGTGCTAAGCTTCGTTG
>JAEORG010000051.1 GCA_016841005.1 Candidatus Thorarchaeota archaeon
GAATAGAGGGTTCCTCAGATTTCCTGGAATGGAAACCCTTCTCTTTCGTTCACCACTCATGTGGCTCCCAACCCAGCTTTCAGGACTATACCACGATGGTATTTGGTTACCTCTCAAAGGGAAGAAATGGGTGAAGTGGTTCTTAGATGAAACAGAATGGGGAGAACTCTGGAAATCATATAGCGAATAACTGGAGAGCATCATCATGGCGATAAAACCTATCATCAAGCTTATGCGCATACATCAGTGGTACAAAAATCTCTTAGTCTTCCTTCCAATTCTATTCGTAAACTTTCGAGATCCACTACCTGCAGTATTTAACATCCAACATTATCCTCCCTTAATTATTGGCTTCATTGCTTTCTGTGCTGTATCTAGTGCAGGATATATTTTCAATGATGTTAAGGATGTAGAAGAGGATGCCGCACATCCTGAGAAAAAAGACAGACCTCTTCCAGCAGGGCAGGTATCTAGACGTCAAGCATTACTCTTTGGTGCAGGATTAATGATTGGAGGACTTGTGCTTTCATTCATCAATAGCATATTTTTCCTAATGGTGATATTCTATATCATCAACTCGCAGGCATACAACTATTACCTAAGGAACTACGCTGTAGTAGATGGGGTGACAATTGGAATTGGATTTATTATTCGTGCAATCTCTGGAGCATTTCTAATAGGAGTTCCATTTACATCTTGGTTGGTTCTTGGTGTTTTCTTCGTAGCATTAGTCCTAGGGTTTAGCAAGAGAAAGAATGAGCTCTTTCTTCTCGGCGATGAAGCCGCACAGCATAAGAAAGTGTTTACCCAATACAACATGGAATTCTTAAATCATGCAGTTGTGACATCAGCAACCTGGATAGTAATCTTCTACACCCTTTATGTGTATCAGAACTTTGGTGAATACTTCGAAACTCAACCTGTTATACTAACAGTTCCTATTGTCGCTGGGATTGTTCTAAGGTATACATTCCTGGTTTTTATTGGTCATCCAATAGGTAGAAAACCACTGCTCGCAGTAAAGGACAAAGGCATGTTATTTGGTATCATTATCTTTGGAGCAGTTCTAGCAATCACGATTTTACGAATTGGTGATGAAACCATCTGGACAATTCTGTTCACCTTCTTACAGGGATTAGTACCTCCACCTCCTGTTTTACCATAGGTGTCTATTATGAGTGACCGTCTCTCTGCATTTGATCTTCATATGCACACTCTTCATTCGAAGGACGGTCTAAATCATCCAAGGGATCTCTTTAAACTAATGAAGCACAATGATTTACGAGGTCTCGCACCAACAGAGCATTGGAGAGCCTCAACTCTCAAGATCATAGAGAGGAATAGTCGATTCATTATTCCTGCATGTGAGTTCAAATGCACTGATTATGGAGAGGTGATAGGAATGTTCCTCAATGAGGATATTGAGAATCGCTCATTTGAGGAGATTTGTGAGGACATACATGCTCAAGGAGGTCTCGTCATTCTCCCTCATCCCTGTGACCCATTTAGAAAACACACCGCTGTAAGACGCGGACTTCCTGAGAGGTTGATATCAAAACATGTGGACCTAATAGAGGGAATCAATTCTCGATGTGTAATTGACTTATTCAACAAACGTGCTCAGAGGTTGGCAAAACGTCTGAGCAAACCTATGACTGCAGGTAGTGATGGACATTCATTCTTAGAGGTAGGTAATGCCAAAACATGGCTACAAGATATTGATACTGCAGAGGATATCTACAAAGAGTTGAAGTCGGGAAGAACTCAAATTACAGGTCATAGTTCATTGTTCATTGCACATATTCCTACCATGATTTGGCAAAGAGCGAGGAAGATTGCAAATGTCTGAAGTTGAAATGGAAAAAGAGAGCAGATCCTTCATTAGTATGGGGAAGTTATTAGCACTCATCCTAATCGGAGTTGTAATCTATCTTGTGATGTTCCTCTTTGCGAATTGGGAAGAAGTTGTTGCTGCGCTTGCCACTATTGAATGGTGGTGGGTTGTTCCAGTAATGATGGGTTTTAGTTTTCTCAATTACATTATCAGATATTTCAAGTGGCAATATTATCTTCATAGAATTGGAGTATATTTCTCCCATGCTGACAGTTTCAGTATATTCCTTGCTGGATTTACGCTAACTGTTAGTCCAGGAAAAATTGGTGAAGCGATTAAGGGATATTTTTGTAGAGACGTCGATGGCACACCTGTGGCAAAAACTGTACCAGTTGTTGTATCCGAACGATTGACAGATCTCCTTTCAATGGTGATAATTGCAGCATTTACATTTCTATTCCTCTTCTCTGGAGGAAACCAAATTCTATTGGTCATAGCAGTGGGAGGTATTGTAATTGTAGGTGCATTTGTATTAACTAACAAGACATTTTATAACAAGATTCTGAAAAGGATGACTTCATTTGGACCATTGAAACAATTCCAAGACAGCTGTGATGTCATAGAAGATACTATGGTGCGAACGTTATCACCAAAACCAATGTTATTCGGTACAACAATAAGCATTCCAGGTTGGTTTATAGAATGCTTGGAAATGTGGTTGCTTCTGAGTTTATTGACTCAGTCAAGTTTACCAACTCTATCCCCAGAATCATTACTCCTTCTCGTTCAGGCTACATTCATCCATGCCAGTGCTTCTGCTATAGGTGCAGTTTTCATCATTGCTCCAGCTGGTCTAGGTGCGTATGAAGTATATGCGTACGCCGCAATGACTGCGTTTGGAATTGCTAAGTCTATTGCGGTTGCTAGTGTCTTTCTCATTCGATTTGTAACACTCTGGTTTAGCGTGATTGTTGGATTCATTGCGCTTGGAGTTGTAACCAAACGAAACAGAGATAGAAAAGACAAATCCTCCCAGCAAGCTTAAAACATAACCCTTACTCGATGCGAGAGGTGAGTAGATATGTCTACACCATTCGAGATAACGATAAGCAATGCAGAAGAAGTGGTAATGGAAGATGAGATCAAACAGATCCTTAAGGATAAACCGAATTTCAACTTCTATTATGGAACAGCACCAACTGGTCCTTTCCATTTCGCATATCTTATTCCCTTCAACAAACTAATCCAGCTAGCGGACTTAGGAGGAAAGGGAACCATACTGCTTGCTGACTATCATGCTCACTTAGATGATCAAAAGACATCATTCGAGTTGATGGAGCTTAGATCCAAATACTATGAAGAATGTATACGTGGAGTAATGGGAAAACATGCAAAGAAATTCGAGTACATCCGCGGTTCAACCTACCAACATAAGAAAGACTATGTTGAAGATCTCTACAAGATAGCTGCGAAGGTCACAACTACACGTGCAAAGAGAGCAGCGAGCGAAGTTGTTAGAATGCGAGGAGATGCAAAAGTATCTGAACTCCTCTATCCTTTACTCCAGATACTTGATGTGAAGTATTTAGAAGCGGATATCACCGTTGGCGGAATTGATCAACGTAATATCTACATGCTTGGTAGAGAACTCCTTGAATCTGTTAATTATCAAAAAGGCGCCTACATCTTCATGCCTCTCCTTCCATCTCTCAAGGGAGGTGGTTCGAAGATGTCAGCAAGTGATCCTCTGTCACATATTCGTGTTACTGATACTCCTGAGAATATAATGAGTACAATCAAAAAGGCCTATTGTCCAGCAGGAGATTTGGACCAGAATGCAATAACCGCTACGGTCCGTTACATCATCTTCCCAAGAATTGCTAAGATTGAGATTAAAAGGAAAGAGAAATTCGGTGGCGATATTACATTCGATTCAATCGGTGAATTTGAGTCAGCATACTTAGAGGAAACCATTCACCCAATGGATGTCAAACAATCAGTTGCTGATGCACTGATTGATATTCTAGAACCTGCTCGTACTTATTTCGAGCATCATCCGGACATCTTACATGAAATTGAGGACACATTTGAATAAGGTGAGGAGCAAGCGCTCATTCACATTATTCAAGTTTTATCCCTAGACTATCCAACAGTGCTTTAAGATCAGCTTTTGATAGATTCTTTGCTTCATCAAGTATGATATCAATCTCATCAGGTGACATTCCCTTTGTCAGAAGCTTCTCACGAATCTCTTCCAGATCTTCAGGAGTCTGCTCTAGAGTAACTTCTTCAACTTCTTTCTCCTCAATCATATCAGCGCGTGCTATATCGTCAGCTCTGCGGGCTTCCTCTTGAGCGATAACTTCCTTCAGGAAACCAGGACGCTCACTTGATTTCATACGGGCTAAATCAGCACGAAATGCATCGATTTCAATCTGACCAAGTCCTGTTAAGTTGGCAAGATATTCTAAAAGCTCCTCAACTTCAGGTACAGATATCTCAATGCTTTCACCAACAATATCATCACGGTCTTTAACAACTCCTGAGGGTTTTAGCTCTTCATTAATCATTGCGAGGAGGAGTGTAGAACGTAATGCAACATCAGCTCGAGCTGGTATCTTTCCTTTGTTTAGCTGTTTTATCATTCGATTAATTGCACGGATGATCTTTGGAATACTCCATACACGCAAGTATAGCACAATGAGAAGTGATGCTAATATGAGTGCAGAGCCTCCACCGAGTGTCAGAGCCTGTGTGAGCAGTTGTTCACTCGTAATATCAGAATGTATTTCATAAACAACAACCTGAGAGGAGTAATTTTCCTTTGAAAAAGTCAAAGTGACATAGAAGGTTTGACCTGCATTTACAGTCAGCCCAAGCTGATAAACACCATTCTCCTCATCAAAACCAAGATATTCTACTGCACCTTCTGTGAATGAAACGTCAATATTTGCTCCAGTAACTCCAGCATCATGATCAATATCCCAGTACGTAAGTGTGAGAGTTAGGAGATCTCCTGGGAACGAATCAAGGGTTGTGTTTGTAGTTGTCAATGAAGTAGCAATTGGTCGAACTATAATATCCAGTGACCATGAGGTTATTGCATAGCGTGATGATGGGAATGAGAGCAGGACACTATAAGTGCCTAGAGGCAAATCACCACGAATTAGAAGACTGTAATTACCATTTGGAAGCATTTCTAGTGAAGTAGTACCAAAGAGAGACCAATCTGCGATTCCTTCAATATCTGATATCGTTGAATCATCGAGAAGACTAACGAGTTGAATGGATATTGAGGATGGTTCGTTGATTGGAGCGTAGAATAATGAAGGAGCAATAATTTCAGCATGAGTAGGTTGAAGAGTTGCCCATACATTAATCGAGATAGATTCATAGTTGCTCTTTGTAAAGGTGACAATGACCAGGTAGTCCCGAGGTTGTGTCAGGTTAAGTATCAGAGTTATTCCATATCCTCCATTGCCTATCTCACTGATTGTCCCGTCAGGCCCATCCCAAATGATAGTAATTGTAGCATTCTCAATTCCCATGTTTGACAATGTGTCATTAAGATTGAAGGAGTATCCAATGGTTTCTAGGTAGTGACCTGATTGCACGGTCTCTATGACTGTCACAGAGGTCGGTCTTAGCAGGATATTCGTCACTATTAATCGAATATTTGTTGCATAATTCTCCTTTGAGGCAGATAGTCTTAGATAGAGTGACTGCGCAGCAAGCAAACTTGTATTCAATGAAACAAAGTAAGTCCCGTCCAAGTCCTGTGTTAGATTTCCACTGAGGCTACCAAGAACATATTCTACCAATGCACCGGTTATAGAACCTCCATTAAGTGAGTCATTGTAATGTACACGAAGCTCTATTATATCACCAAAGTAGGCAACAATACTTGTCGGGTTCCCCTCGAGTTCTAGCTGAGTCGCGATTGGATTAATACTGACGCTAATTGCTAAATCTAGGAAATTATGATTCGGAGCGAATGCAGAAAATGCAAGTGAATATACACCAATCTCAAATCCTGCAGCGCTAATATTGCCATCAAAGAATCCTAGAGTACCATTTGAGGTTAATACATATACTGTGTTATTCCATTCCATGGTGAGGGATGCACCACTTACTGGTGCATTTGATATTGTATCGTTAAGGTAAATGTAGAAATTAACTTCTGAGTCATAGTAGATTGTTATCAAGGCGGTCTCAGGTACAATTTGTCCTGGTGCCTTTGAAACAATTAGCGAAAACGCTCTTTGTTTTGTTTGATAATATTGTCGCGATGCTGTAATAATGGGCTCATAGTTCCCATAGTCAGAATCTGATGTATCTAAAAGCAGAGTATAAGTCCCATTTCCTAAATCAGTCATGTCGTACGTTCGAGTATCCCAAAAGATTGTTACATTCATACCATCAATAGGTGCGAAGTAGTTTGTTTCACGCACTACAGCTCTGATGAAGATTTGTTCGCCCCAATCTGCATAGTAAATGGATTGCTCAACTGTAATCTGAGTGGTTGCAGCTCCCAACAAGATTGTAACAGATATGTTAGCAGTTGCATAGAGAGTCTTGGATGATGATATTGAGAATGTATATGTCTGAGCTGTGAGACCAGTAGTATTCAAAGTGAGAGAATATATCCCTGATCCAATCTCCGCAAACAATGTCGAAGTGTTTGTCCAACTTGTCGCGAAAATAGCACCTGTAACTGGTAAATCATGATCACTATCTGATAGTGTCAAATTAATTACCATATTTTCTCCTGCAACAACTCTTCCCGCTGGAGGAATTTCAGCGATTAGAGAAGTTTGGACCAATCTGATGGTTGCAGGAATCTGTGTTGCAGTGCGAGTGGAGTAAAATGGAATTCCAGTTCGACTAACTGATATGTTGATGAAGATTAATCCTGTTGTTCCGAATTGCGTAGTGGGAATTTCTATCAGATACTGACCATTACCTAGTTCTTCTATGTAATAGGTAGGTGAACTCGAATTCGAGACTGTGATAATGACTAAGGCACCAACAATTCCATCACTGGTCGAAAAATCGAGGTAATCTAGATAGAGAGAGATATTGTCATAATATGGAGTTGGAGATATTAATGGGAACAATAGCTGAGTTTGGCGCTCGACGGTGCTAGCAACTAAAGAAGTAGTCCGTTCAGCAAAGTATGGAATTGTTGTGCTACGATTCAAAAGAATATACACAGGATGTGAAGAAACCAAATTCAGATTATCTAATACAGTACTATTGAAACTGATCTCATAATAGGTCCCATAGATGTACAATGTGTAGGAGTTGGATGGGATTAATGTGGGACCACTTCCATGACTTAGTTCAATCATGGTCTTATCCAGTGTAATCAAAAGACCAGTTCCTCGATCTAGATAACGGAACTGAATTGTTATGTTATCCAAGAAGGGAGTAGCTCCAGGAGTTTTCAGAATGACTAATTCAGTTGGCCGCTTTGTTACTTCTGCATTAACTGAACGGAATGCCTGTTGATAGAATGGCTCACCAGATCTAGTTAGTTGGACAGATATACTGTAGAAATCTGGATTCCCGAGTGCAGAACTATTTATCAGAATTGTATAGACGCCATTACCCTCATAGTTAATCCAGTAATTGGTATCTAGAACAAGCACTTCATCTGCTGTTCCACAGCTGAGTGAAACTGTAGATGATGGAATGCCCGTTCCTGTCGCATCATCAGTATAGCTCACACTGAATGTGACGTTATCTCCGAAAGGTGTTCTTTCTGGAGAAGAATAAGTAAGTTGGGTTGACCTCGATAATACGGTAAATGAGAACTCGTGGTTTGCATCACTTACGTAATATGACCCAGTATATGTTACTGTTGCAGTGATTAGGAATGAGCCTGTTGCTCCATAGACAGTTGTATTCAAATCGACAGAGAATAGACCATCTCCCAAGAATACAACACTATAGTTCCCGCTTCCCACATTTAGTGTCAATGTTCCTGTGAGCCCAACTGAACTATCAGCTATAAGGTCCGTGTATATGAATTGAAGTGTGACTATATCCAAGTACTGCCCAGGAGTATAATCCCCGAGCTCAAGTTGTGATGAACGCTCAATCACATCAATTGTGAGTGAGTGCAGGAGAATCGCACTATAGAATGGACTTCCTGTCCAGGTAATATTCAGATGAAGTGTCTTCAATCCTGTTGAGCCAAACTCCGATGTGTTTATGGTTAGAGTGAATATTCTCGTTGTGGGGTTATATGATATTGAATACATCAATGAGCTTTCATTAAGGAGGATACTCAAGCTCGGTGAGTTCTGTATTAATTCAGTACTCAAGAAGTCAACGTAGCTGAATGTGTAAATTGCATCTTCCCCATATGGTGTGGCTGATGCAGGATTGTAGTCAATGTTGGTGGGTCGTTCCAGAATATTCAGGTTGACCTGTAGTGTCTTGTTTTCATACAGAGGAGATACTCCACTCTCCCACATGAAGGCAATATTAAAGCTGAACACACCTGTACTATCTGCCTTTGTAGTGTTGATATGGAATTCGTATACACCAGTAGTTCCGATTTCGAAGAAATAGAAATCAGATTGAGCAATAGTATTTCCTCCACCTAGAGGAGATATTATCATGAATACATGATTGGTATCGTTGGATATTCCAAGTGAACTAACGATATCGTAGTATACAATGGTAAATGTAATATTATGCAAGTAGTATGAAGCATCTGGTGTGTCATCGAGGTACAAATCTGTTAATCGACCTACTATTCTTACAGATGCAGGTATCGTTCGCGGTTCATATTTGTTATACCCAGTCCAACTTATTGAAATTGATAGATTCTTCCAACCTGCTGTCGCCCATTGACTCGTGGGAATTGTGATGTTGTAGTGCCCGTCTCCAAAGGAGGATACAGCACTAGTAAATGATAATGATGGCAGATCAGATGCAGATACAGATACTGCAACCTCAAAAGTTCCATTTGTAATTCCGAGGTTCAGGTCAGTGTCTTCGTAAAAGATAAGGACAACTAGGTCATCACCATAGCTGGTTTGTTGGATAACCTGATCGAGTGTTAGTTCTGTATTGTGTGGTCGAATTGTAAGTTCCATCTCAATTGTGTGATTTTGTATAGATGGAGCTTTGAAATCCACATGAATTGGATGCATCTGAGTAGAATCTGTATCGAGAGTGTATATTGTTATATTGTACTCTCCAGGAGAAATTTCTGAAACAGTATAATTGTAATCTCCAAGACCGTGACTACCGGTCCAGTTACATGTGATGTAACTTTCCATTCCCTGAAGTGGAATCTCATGATCTGAATCAATCCATTTAACAATAAATGAATCAGCTTGACCTAGCGGGATTTCCAATGTATTCTGGATGTAATCCAATCTTGTATAGAGTTCTCTGACCTCGAAACCTAAATTGAATGTCGTTGGAACGACAAATGATGAGTTTCCAGATATCTGAATTTTGTATTGGCCCAAAGGTGCTGTGCTTGTATTTAGCCAGAATCTATAGTCACCGGGAGATCCCGCTACTGGTGCGACGGTCCAAGTTTCTGTCCAATTACAAGAGAGAGTTGCTGAATCTAAGTTAGTACCAAAATAATCTCGGAATTTTATAACGAAAGTCTGATTATCGCCTAAAGGACCATTTATCGTAGTAGTCGCTGGCTCGACGATTATCATGGTTCCGAGTAGGTTGACATTTAAGGTTAAAGCATAATATTGAGAATCAAAGTAATCATTGTTCCAATTTAGATTTAACAAATACTGACCAGAGGAACTGAGTTCGCTTGAGTCCAATGTTATGACATATACACCATTATCATATCCGAGATATTTTGTACCAGTTGTCCAATTAACGGATAATTGACCACGAGATGCCACGACATCTGGAATATCACTATCATTGACTTGAATCTTAATCGAGAATAGATCTGGATAAGTCACATTTGTGATACCCGTGCCTACTGCATCGCTAGGACTCAGTAGGGCGAGTATGGACTTATGAATTACTTTGAAACTTCTGCGGAAGAATCCTGTTTCATTCCATGAGCTTCCTGCAACACTGTTGTTCGAGAATGCTTGAAATATCCAATTACCTGCAGATGCATTACCACTGAAAGAGAGTGTAGAAGAGTTCGCAAAACCATTGACATCTACAGTTGCAATTTCAGAATACCATAATGCACCTGATGGGTCAAAAATCGAGATATTAACACTTGAACCAACGAAACGTGAATCGAAAACTGTAGTAAATTCGATGTCGTTGTCCATTCGTACGTCGATGAACTGATCTGTAACCCCAGATGTAACATTCTTCATCAATACATCTGTAATCATATTCAATCCCTGACTCTCTATTAACCAGTGGCCTTCTGGGTCAAGTGTCTTGAATGAACTGATATTAGCGTACCATTGTCCCTCATCCCACGAATAAGTGTAATTTACTTCGGTGAGTCGCGGGGAACCAACCCAATACACATCTCTGTAGACAGGGAGCGAGATGTTATAGTAGAAGCGATTTTCATATCCAGTTGGTGGATTCACATCAAACCAAGTGGTGTAGTTCACGAGAGTGGCATTTCCCACTATGAAGTTCTCACCGAGTGCTGATGAATCAAATGAATAAGTGGTCGTTTTTGTACCTGTTGCATAGAGATTTGTCTGCACATCAAAATCAACTCTGATGTCACGATTTGGATCTGGGACACTAGGTGTGGGAGTCCAAGTGAAATTGACTTGAAGTGGGTTTGTCCAAGATTCGCTACTTGCAGGATAATCAACCAGATAACCAGTTCCGTTTATAGTTGAACTTCC
>JAEORG010000453.1 GCA_016841005.1 Candidatus Thorarchaeota archaeon
AAAACCATGACACAAATACATATCAGAAAGCCATAGTTCAGCACCTGATTCGATTATTAGTTTACTTCCTTTTTCCAAGTGCGAAGATGCATCCTCAATTTTACCCTGTAATGCATATGAGCTTGCTAAGCATATATTCGCCAATGCTTGGCGACCATGAGTGTGCCAGAAAGCAAATGTAGCCTTTGATTCCAGACCTGTCTTGGCCCATTCAATAGATTCATTTTGCTGGTCCATCCTTCTAAATATCCTTGACAAGGCTTGAGGTAATAATCTTAGAGAACTATCTGGATAGATTTTCTCTCGGTGTGAAAGACCTTCTAAGTATAATTCACATGCTCGGTTGTATTCACCTCTAGTGTCATGAACAACAGCAGTAATGTTAATCCATCCATACCTCCTGTCTAGATACCCCATCTCAGACCATATTCGTTTTGCATGATTTATTGTTTCGAGTGCTCGTGGATCACATATTCTTGCAAGAATGTAAGCTTCTGCGATTTTAATATCGCCAATAATATCTATATCATCATACTTAATCGCTTCTTCGTACGCTAAGCGGTACGAGTCCAATGCATCGGAATATCGATTTTCACGTGTTTCTCGATCAGCATTAATATCGTGAATTATGCTCTGAAGAAATTTGATCTCAGTGTTGTTGTCAATTAGCTCCTGCATCCTCTGAACAATTCTTTCTTCATCCAAACTAGATGGATTTGTAGCAATTGTAGCCATCCATTTTGTACCATAAAGGTCTATTCTGATGAATAGATTATCGGTGCAGAATATAGCATGATCTACCTCTTCCAAAATACGAGACCAATCCCGCTCGATGCCACTTGAACTCTCATCTATAACATGTAGAGGACGAAAAATGGGAGAATCAGAAAACTTCGTTACAATCTCAGTTTGTTTTTGATAATAGTTTACACGGTCTGCATGATATAGGGCGATATACGCCAACTGGTCTGAAACATCATTGGATAATACATAGTCGCATAATTTCTCCGAAAAATCTGCATAGTTTATCGATTCATCAATCAGCGCTTCAATATCAGGAACGTATTTCGATTCAATGAAGGGGAGGGTGTTTGTTATCGAACCAAAGGGTTTCATGTCACAAGAGCGTATGTAAGTTGTAGTGAAAACTGCTTCGATTTTGAGGACTATCTTGTTCAAATGTCTAATTTCTGAAATCTAAAAATCAATTCCTCCATTGACTACAACAACCACAGCATTGACTCTATGTTTTACTTTGCTTTAAGTAAGAGAGAAGCTGCCATATCGTATAGATAATTCAAACCCGGAGTTTGTGCAAGCATTTTTACCTCGTTCAATACATCTCTGGCTTCACTTATCCTCCCTTGTTTCAGTCGAAATTCTGCTGTTAGTACTAATAGAATACCATGAATTCCTGGGAGTTCTTTTCGGATAACTTCAGATTTCATGAGACGCATCCATGGACCTGATGTGTCAAGCGAATCAAAAGATGCATCAGATTCATGTAATGCAATCTCCGCTCTGACCAGACCAATCATGCATGAATTGATTCGGTTTTGAAATCCAATTCGTTCCGCAATTTCAAGTCCTCTCTCAAATTGAAAGATTGCTGCTTCATAATCGCCTTCTGCTATTTCGATATAGCCAGCAACAATATGATTCTCAGCGGTTATACTCTCAGATGCGATTTTCAAGACTTCAGTTTCACTCTTCTCTAGAAATTGTTCTGCTTTTTCGAAATCACCAACGAGTACTAAAGCTCTTGCCATACGTGTTAATGCAATTGGCATAAATAATGGGCCACCAGTAAGAAATTGACGAGATGATAAAGCCATCTTAGCCCACTCAAGAGCACTTTCCCCGTCCCCCAACTCTGCGTATATGTAAGACAAATTCAAAGGTAGAAAACGGAGTGTCTGATGAGGCGATTGGGATTCCTTTCGTTGAATAGCATCTTCATAGAGTTCTAGTGAGAAAGAATATTCACCACGGGCGTTGTGAACACTAGCTCGAATGTTATGATAACCCCATTCCTTATCAATGTCAAGACCAAGCTTCTCACTCGTCGCTTTTGCTTTATCTAGGAATTCATGTGCTTTTTTTGTATCAGAGTTTCGCAGTAAATAGGCATGTTGTATGTATGACCCACTTAGCCAATAGAGATCGTCACAGGATAGGGCTTTTGAAATTTCTCTTTCTGAATATTCTAAAATCCCAAGAGTTGTGCTGTCTCCGATTACCCTATCCTTTAGGTGTCTAAGGTATTTATGCTCAAAGCATCTCATCTGTGGATCAGAGTGTATGAGGGTCTCTATATTACTCAAAGAATCATCTATCGTGATATCCGCAGATGATTCTGTGGTTTGACATAGCAAGCGTAGGTTGTACATTTCAAGTTTTATCCAGGGGTTGTCCGTATCCTCTATGACCTCATTTGTTGAAATTATTACATCTGTGATTGTCGCTTCATCTTGAGCAAGTTCGAATGACCTGATATATGGTTGGATTATTGAGAGTTCATGATACTTTCTGAGAATCAATTCAATAGACTTGAAATTGACATGCAATTGCACAACTGCATAGAAAACCATCAATGGCGGGGATTCGACGGCCAATACATGATCAGTCAGTCTAGTGAGAAAGTCTGCATAGTTGTATGAGTTGTCCATAATAGTTTCAAGAGTATTCCTAGTTTCTTCATCTAAGAATGGAAGGTAAATTGTAATTGTTCCAAGAGGTTTCATCTTTCAGCTTTCCCTACACAACCTAAACCTAAATCATTGCTTAACTTGGAGATTAGTGTTTTGCTATTAAAAATAAAGAATGAAGGAGAGTGTGACCTTTGTGCCATATATTCAAAATATCATCTATTATTTTTATTTTATAGCTTATTAAAATCGAACCTATTTCCAATCTTAGCTATTTCGGGAGAGATTTATGTAAATCAATTGTCACATGATATGTACAGCTTTCCAACCTTTACCTTCACTCGCTTCAGATTGCCAAAATATATGGAATTGATTAGAGAATACTGCTTCGGTAGCTTGACTCATGTTAACGAATCACTATTTGAATCAACAACTATTTCTTGGTACAACGGGAGAGTATCCAAGTAATTCAGGAGGAATTGTGTTTCTGGATTAATGGCTAAATCCCTCACGCGGAGCAGATATTTTTTGGCCTCTTCGGATTTATTCTGATACATCAAAATTTGAGCCTTGAGGAAATAAGCAAGACCAAGAACACCAGGGAGTTCCTTGGATATTGCCATCTCCTCAAATTGCTGATTCCATGATTTAACATTTCCATTGTGAAGCTCTGCAATACCATCAGCATGAAGTAAGATCTCAGTTTCTGCTAGTCGGAAATGAACTTCATTTATACGATCTTGTCGTTGCATCCTTGAAACAATATCATAAGCCTTCTCAAAATAGTTCATCGCATCGAAGAGGTTTCCTTCTTGTCGTTCGATAAACCCATGACACAAATATAAATCAGAGAGCCATAGCTCCCCACCTGAGTCCATTATCAACTTACTTGCTTCATTCAAATGAGGTAATGCTTTCTCAGTCTTTCCAAGTAATGCATATGCGCTTGCTATGTATACATTAGAAAGAGCTTTGCGTCCATGATGATGAGTATAAGACAGCATAGGTTTAGACTCTAAACCTATTTTTCCCCATTCGATAGATTCGTTGAATTGATGCATTCTCCTATATATTCGAGAGAGTGCAGCTGGGATAAGCCTTAGAGATAAATCGGGATTTAATTCCTCACGTTTTGAGAGTAATTCCAAATACAAATCGCATGCTCGGTTGTATTCACCTCTAGTGCTATGAACGATTGCAGAGATACCTATCCAATCTAATCTGCTATCTAATAATCCCAGTTCTGAAGTAATTTGATTTGCATAGTTGATTGTTCCTAGTGCTCTTGGATCACCTATTCTTGCTTGCAGATAGGCTTCACCATATTTTGTTAATCCATGAAAATCGATTTCATCATGTTTTAGAGTTTCTTCATGTATCAGATTGTAGAAATCTTGTGCTTCAGACCACCTTGCTTCACGAGTGAATTGGTCAGCATGAATGTTGTAAATCCTAGGTTGAAGGAATTTTATACTGCTGTTATTATCTATTAGCTCTTGCATCTCCTGCACGATTCTTTCTTCATCCATACTTGATGGAGAGATTCCTCTGATACATATCCAACTCAAGTCATAGAGGTCGAATTTAATCAGTAGATTATCAGTACAAAAAAGGGCATGAGTCACCTCTTCCAATATGCGATTCCAGTCCCAGTTGTCGTTCTTTGTCATCTCCCACATCGAATATTTCGGACGTAGAATTGGAGAATTTGGATATTTTTCTATTATATCTTCGAATTTCTTTATGTAATCCGTACGGTCAGCATGCAAATATGCAATGTAAACTAATTCGTCTTGAGCATCAATCGATAACACATAATCTACTAACTTCTGTACGAACTCTGCATAGTTATTTGATTCTTGTATGAATGATTCTATCTCCTTATGATACTTGGAGTCAACGAATGGAAGTGTATTTGTTATTGTACCGATTGGTTTCATATTGGCGTAACATATGATGTATTCAGTGAAAACTGCTTCGATGCAGTTGGCTTGAATTAATGTTCAGATTGAAGTGAAATTGAATATAAAAAGTAAGGATGAAGGAGAGTGCGGGCGGACCCTTGCGGGGCCGTCCAGCCCAACCCAAGTTTTGGTTGAGCGTTCATCCACCGCCCAGCACTAGTTCCTTCCTGACAATCTCGCGCCCCTCTTCGTCAACGACGACCATATGAGCGGCGCATGATAGTCAGCAGTCATAACAGCGTACGACCATCTCAATGATGTTCAGTACGCCTTCCGGTATTTCTTCAGTCATCTTGATACTGCTCCTATGTCTTGACCAGAGGTTCTGGTAGTTCCAGACTCTCGAGCGCATTGTCCTCGAAGATCTGTTTCGCTGCGGTCATGAGTGATTTCTCAATTCCAGCAATATTGTGGTTTGTCGCAATCATGAGGTTAGCATGTACGAGGATTCCATCATCATCACTTGTGTAGTGATGCATGCAAGTTCCACGAGGCGCCTCAACAACACCGACTCCCTCACCAGCCTTTGGCTCAACATCACTCAGTTTGATATCTGTACTAACAATCTGTGGGTCTTCAAGTAGTGTCTTGACCCACTCAGCTGCCTGAACCAGCTCGACTATCCTTGCATAATGATAGGCGAACGTGTGGTGTGAAGGTCTACCCACGAGCTCGCGCATTTCCTTTAGAGCTGCATCAGCTAGCGGAGTCGCCATCTTATCTGCAACGTTACATCTTGCAAGTGTATTCGCACGCCAGATTCCATCAGGGTATCCAGCAGGCTTGTAGTACATATGTGTGGCGTAGGAATGCTTTGGTATGTGTTCACCGACATATTTGATGTAATTTTTCGGCTCAAAGTCAGCGACAATCTTTCCATCAGGATCCATCACGCGCAGATTACCATCGTAGATATCAAGGACACCATTGTTCGTCAACCCAAAGTAGTACGTAGGTGTTACTGCAACCTTGGTAATGACATCAATATAGGAATTCACGACTATCTTCGCGAGATCAACTGTTTTGTTGATATTCTCAAGCATCTCGGGAACTTTCTTCAGCCATGCATCACGTGCTTCCTCACTCAATGGATTTAACATTCCTCCAGCAATTGCTGTTACTGGATGAACAGATTTGGCACCTACTTCTCTACAAAGCTCCTGACCAAACTCCATTAGTTTGATTGCTTGCACAGCAACATCTGGAAGATGTTTCAACACTGCTGCAACGTTTCTGACTGCAGGATCTGCCATGGGTCCAAATACGAAGTCTGGTGCAGCTAGGGCATAGAAGTGAATTGCATGGCTTGAGAGCTGTTTAGCCTCAATGAGCAACCGTCTTAGCTTGATTGCTGCAGGTGGAGGTGTTACGTCCCACGCAGCCTCAACCGCCTTAGTGGATGCTAGATGATGAGGTTCTGGGCAGATCCCACAAATTCTCGGTGCAATCCGGGGAGCTTCCTCCATCGGACGACCTACAAGGAACTGTTCAAAGAATCTAGTTGATCCAACATTGAATTGAATGTCCTTTACTTTATTCCCAGGACCTAATTTTATTGTGAGCGCTCCATGTCCTTCGAGCCGGGTTATTGGATCGATTCGAATTGTTTTCTCGTCAGCCATTACAGTTTACCTCCTTTGAGGTCCTCTCGTTTGATACGCATTCTGTTGAGATGGCTAGTTGCATAGTCAAATCTGTAGAAGGTCCCAAGAGGGTCTTTCACCTGTTCCACCAGTTCTGCTGGTTCAATTGGGGCATAGGTTCCAAGCATGGAGATTGATGCCGCTCCATGGTCCGACATTATCGGTGGAGGGGGACCAAAACACCCACGGCAGGTTGCTCCTTGATTGACACATTGACCCTCACAGATTCCCCATGTTGAAGAGCCAACACAGATGTAACCCTGTTCTAACAAGCATCTATCTGGGTCAGCATGACCTGTAAAGGGTCTTAGAACCTTATCAATCGGGGTCTCCTTCTTCTCTCGATTACAGTAGTGACAGACAGTGTGTGGCGGAAGGTCTAGTGGAGACCCTGTAAGGAGATGCATCACTGCTGCAGTAATCAACTTAGGTGTTGGTGGGCAACCAGGAAGATAAACATCAAACTCAACGTAATCAGAGTTTGGTCGTACAACAGGTTCAAGTCCGGGTACATTCTCAGTTGGTAGTTTTCCACCACTAAAGGTCTTGTTCTCTACGAACTTCGTATTAATACACTCCTCGATATCATAGAGATTAGCAAGACCAGCTACACTACCAAAACAAGAACATGAGCCTAATGAAACAAGGATCTGACACTTCTGGCGCATGACTTTCAGGAGATGGACATCCTCTTCGGTTCTTGCCATACCCTCATAGAATCCTGCAACGATGGACTTGTCTTCATAACTTTCTAAGTGATGAAGCTTGAAATCCGCAACTGCTTGCCAATATTTGATATCGATTAACGGTAGCACGTCTGCAAGAGCAAGATGAATGTCTACAAGACTCTGGTAACATCCCCAGCATGATGAACCTTGCCCGAAGGCGACAGGTATAGGATCAACCATCATTAGACCTCCTTTAACGCGTACATCACTTCATGATGCTCATGACCTGTGACTTCCAATTCGCCCCATT
>JAEORG010000454.1 GCA_016841005.1 Candidatus Thorarchaeota archaeon
ATCTGCCATATTTCCATCACAAATTTCCTCGGTATAAGCGATGTCCAGAAGAATTAAAAAGATACTCCAAAGCACTCCAGCTATAGAGAGGTGCTTGAAATGGTTCTGGATAATGATAGATTCCTAACCTCCGAACTTAGTAATATTACACAGATGCTCGAAGAGCATTTTCGTGCTGCACTTTCAGCTAGCAAGATGGTAGCGAATGCAGTAGTAGATTGGCTAGACGGTAAGAATTCAATCTCACAAGAGGATCTTGAGAAGGTAACTGCACTTGAAGAGAAGGGTGATGATCTAAAACGCACTATCTTGAACGAGTTAGCAAAAGCACATGCTCTGATGCAGCGTGAAGACCTCCTCCGACTGGTACATTATAATGATAAATTAGCTGATGGAGCAGAATGGTGTATGCATCATTTGGCCGCAATTGCGGACAAGTGGACTCCTGAAGGCGAATTGAAAGACAAGGTTCGTGAATTGAGTGAAACTGTCATGGAGGAAATTACACAGCAGCGAGAGGCTGTTCGTTTTCTATCCATCAATATGGTGGAGTCCATGAAGAGAGCTGATGCTATCTGTGCACTTGAGAAAAAGATTGATGTTATACAGCGAGATATTGTTTCCCTAGTGTATCCGGCGCAGATTCCTATAGGAGTCCTTCTTCGATTTCGAGACTTCATCAATATGATGGAGGACATCGCTAATTTTGGAGAGGATGCAGCCATAACCATTAGAACTCTCTCGTTGACTCTAAATATGTGACCAGGTGTCATGATTTGACAGAGGATACATCCATCATAGCAATAGCAAGATTGGTGGGTGATAGAGCTATTGTATGGAATCCAGAGCATGGAATGCTACTTTACGAGAATGGATATTTTGGACAACCAGTTGGTATACGAAAACCAAAATCAGCTGTATTTGACAAGCCTTTGGAGTTATCACTACTAGAAGGTGCTTATCTTACAAAGAATAACAAAATCAAAATCTTGGATTCGAAAGATGATCATGTTCTGAGTGTTGATGAGATTCTTCAACTTGGTAGGGAAACCTCTGACGATTTCAAAGACCGTTTTCTAGTCTATTCTCAATTACGAGACTTAGGGTATATTGTTCGTCCCGGCTTGAAGTTTGGGACAGATTTTGCAGTATACGAAAAAGGACCAGGATTGGATCACGCGCCATTTCTAGTCCATGTGATACCTCAAAAGGATGGTGTGGTTCCATTAGATATTGTTCGGGCGGGACGATTAGCAACCAGTGTTCGTAAACGATTCATTATAGCCACAGTAAAGGATAGTGGAGAGATTGCACACTACTCTTTTGCATGGCATCGACCATAGACCGTCAGGAGTCTGTGGCCAAAACAATTAAGTTCTAAGTTGTGTTGTTTTGAGTAACATCTAGCCCCGAGGATGAATCCTGATGGCTGACAAAGCTGTTAACGCAAAAGAGTTTGGTGCGATGCTCGCACTAGCCTGGGAGAATTCTCCCTCATTTATTTGTAGTAACGATGACTACATCTATTGCCTATTCCCAGCTGATGACACAAAAACAAAGTGGGTTGAGGCATCACTCACTTTTCCAGATGGTTCCTTGGATAAAAAGGAAATCGATTCCAATAAGGCAATAGCACTCCTGGTTGAAGAACTAAAGGTTCTACCTACCTATGGAGTCAGTACAATAGTCACCACAAAAGGCCAACTCGATGAAGTTGCTAGTCGACTAGGTACGCTAACATGAATCATTAATTTGTGAAGAGGTCCGACTGCTCGGACAAATAAGTAGTGGAAGGAGCGATTAATGCCAGACCCACTTGTTTCATGCCCATCTTGTGGTCTTGAAGTTCCAAAAGGAAAGTATTGCAAACTTTGTGGAGAGCCTCTCCCTGAGATTGAAGAAGAATCAATTCCAGATTTTACTGACGTGCATGAAGAAGATATCAATATCTCTGAAGAAATTCAAGGCATCGAACCTACATCACTACCACATTTTGAGGTCATTATCGAGGACATGCCATATGAAGCATCTGTAATATTGCTTGCTCGTGCTGAACTGATTGTGATCGATGATGAATTGGACAAATTGATTGAGAAGATTAAAGCTACAAGACAAGCACTGCAACTTAAACAAGCTGACAAAGCAGTTCTCACAACTCGAGCTGAGACCCTTCGGGCTGAGTTTGAAAAGACAAAAGATCGAAGAAGAGAACTCATTTCGGTAAGAGAAAAACTTGTTCTAGAACAGATTCTTGAGGCACTTGACAAACATGAACAACGGTTAGAAAAACTGGAAGAGATCTCAAGTACCGTTGATAAGGATGTTTACAAAGAGCAACGAGTTGAGATTCTTCAGACCATCAAGGACTTGCGTACTAATCTGAAGGATGCAATTAGAACAGGAAAGAAATGGTCAAAGGGAATCGTAAAGACCTTGAAAAAGCTAGACAAAGAGATGAACCACTTGAATGCAAAATTCAAGATTGGCGACATCTCAAGACCAAAATTTGAAGAATCTAAAGCGAAACTTGAACGAGCTATCCAAGTGGTAACAATGGGGCAAATGAGGCTAGATGAATTACTAAAACTAGCTGGGAAAAGGTGAAGAAAACAAAAACATGATCTGGGAGCGCGATGCAATGGCAACTGGTTATGTAGAATGCAAGGCAACCTGCAAGAGTTTCAAATGTGATAAACAACCTCCTGCAATAAAATACAGGAAGAAAGGAAATGATAAAGAAATCTGGTGCACGTGGATTGATGAAGAATGTGATGGTCCATGGTGCAAATTCAGTAAATGCTTGGAAAGAAGAATGACCGATGATGGAAGATGTAAACCAGCAACAAAGCGTGTCGATACTGCAACACCGTTACCAAAATCAATTGATTATCCAGATGCAATTCCTAAGGATATTGC
>JAEORG010000455.1 GCA_016841005.1 Candidatus Thorarchaeota archaeon
AAATCACAAACTCGAACGCCTACTCGGGAGATTTTGTCAGAATAAGTAGGGCCAATCCCACGTTTTGTTGTTCCAATTTTTTGTTCTCCCTTTCTTTTCTCCTGTAATTCATCGATTTCAATGTGGTAAGGCGTGATAACATGTGTACGCTCGCTGACGAATAGGTTCACTTTGACACCTAAGGTTTCAAGATGCTCAATCTCTTCAAGCAGCACTTGAGGATCTAATACAACTCCATTTCCTATCACAGTTATCTTGTTTCGTATTGCACCCGTGGGCATTATCCGAAACTTGTAGGTTTCTGAACCTACTTTTACAGTGTGACCAGCATTACTTCCTCCTTGGAAACGAGCAACAATGTCAAATTCCTTTGAAAGTACATCGACTAATTTGCCCTTCCCTTCATCACCCCATTGTAGTCCGACAACGACGAGATTTTGCAAAGATACCACATTGGTGGCTGGAGTTAATGTCTTGATAACGGTTGTGAATAAAATTAGACGAATGAGTCAATGCTTGAGGCTTGGATTTATAACTAATTCAACAACTGAAATTTGCGAAATACCTTGAAACGAGCAGATGTAGTGATTGTTGGTGCTGGTTCTGCAGGATGCGTTACCGCACGTCGATGTGCAGAGTTAGGATTGCAGACATTACTTCTAGATAGGAAAACAACCGACTCTGTTGGTGACAAGGTATGTGGTGATGAAGTCAGCAAGACACATTTTGAAGCTACTGGGATAGACTTTCCGGGAGCTGATGAAATCTCGAGCGTAGTAGCGGGAGCTGATGTCTATCCTCCTAATCTCCGAAACGAATTAAAAGTAAGAGGCTGGACTGATTTTGACGGATGGACTATTGACCGATTGAATTTTGGGCAGCGTCTGCTAAACGAAGCGATTAATGCAGGAGTACACTTCAAGGCAAATTGCCACGTCACTGGACCGACATTTAGGGGAGATATGGTAACAGGGGTAACCTACAAAGATCTGAATACTGGAGATACAACATCGGTTTCAGCTAAACTTGTCGTTGATGCAAGTGGTTTCGCTTCTGTCATTCGTAATAAGATTGAGAGTCCATTGGTTGAAGTTGATATTGACAAACAAGATATCGCACTCTGTTATAGGGAGATATTGGAACTCAAAATGCCTCTGGCTGAACCAGAGGTTGCAAGAGTATTTCTAGGAGGAAAATATGCACCTCAAGGTTATGCATGGATTTTTCCTAAGGGTAAAAAAATAGTCAATGCTGGAGTTGGAATCACAGGAGGTCGCGGGAGAGGTTCTCCAAAAGGGCTCTTCAAAGATTTCAAGGACGAATATCCACTGCTTTTCCGAAGTAAGGTTCTAGATGGAGGAGGCGGTGCGGTTCCCGTTAGAAGACCAATATGGAGTCTTGTTGGGGATGGTGTCGCATTTGTTGGAGATGCAGCACTAATGGTTAATCCAATCCATGGCGGTGGAATTGGAGCAGGGATACGTGCAGGTATAATTCTTGGCGAAGTTGCGAAAGAAGCAATTGCACGACGCAATACAAGTGCCCGTGGCTTATGGCATTTCAATACTCGGTATCTTAGTAATTTCGGTAGAAGACTTGCTTCATTGGAGATATTCAAACGACTACTTGCTGATGTTTCTGACACAGAGATGAACTTTGGATTTGAGAAGCAGATTCTTGAAGCAAGTGACTTAATGGCTGCAAATAAAGGAGATGGTTTTCAGATTTCAACTTTTGATAAGATTAGACGTGCTAAACGTGGTGCTGGAAATATCAGTCTTCTAAGACGCATTCAGAAAGCAGCTTCTCTAATGAAGAAAATTGATAGAGAATATACGAATTATCCTTCGAGACCTGAAGGACTCGAGAAATGGAAAGATAACGTACAGAGTATTATTGATGCGGCGGTATTCACAAAAGAAGAGTGAGTGTGGCTAGGAGCCACCTCATTCTAATCAGATTATACGTCCCTGATACCTTCCTTAAGGACTGCAAACACTGCTTCACCTTCAGGTAAATTAGGAGAGTCGACAAGCCTGCAGATTCTCCTTTCGCCTTTAGATTTACGCAGATAACATCGTGTCTGTGGAACGTGTGCTAGAACATGTCCACCAACAGGAGCAGTGGGGTCTCCAAAGAATGCATCCGGTCGAGACATCACTTGATTTGTGATATACACTGCCATATTGTTGATCTCTGCACCTCTTTGTAGATGATGCAAGTGCTTGTTGAGTTTCTGCTGTCTGGCTGCTAGAGTTCCACGCCCGGTGTACTCAGCTCTGAAATGACTTGTTACTGAGTCAACGACTAGTAATTTTGCATTTTTGTCAGGAGCCATCTCCATAGCTTGGTCACAAAGTAATATTTGATGGTCTGAATTATACGCTCTAGCCCAAACAACATTCTTCAAAACCTTAGACGTATCCATTCCCTTGGCTTCGGCCATGTCTACAAGACGCTCTGGCCTAAATGTTCCTTCAGTATCAACGTAGATTGCTGTTGCATCAAGTCCTCCTTCGTCAAGAGGCAGTTGAACATTCACAGCAAGTTGATGTGCAATCTGGGTCTTGCCGGACCTGAATGAGCCATACATCTCAGTGATGCTCTGTGTTTCAATGCCGCCACCAAATAACTCATCCAGAGCTTTGGCACCAGTAAGGATTCTTCCAGCTGTTCGTCGCCTTTCAAGAAGCAGATCAGCTGTTTCAAACCCTATATCGAGCATATCTCGTGCTGCTTTAATAATCTTGGTCGCGGTGGTTTCTCCAATTGACCCTGCAGCTGCGAGTTCTCCGGGGGATGCAACAGCGATAGCCTCGACGCTTTTGTAACCAGATTCTGCAAGTCTTTTACCAATTGCAGGACCTACCCCAGGTAAATCCGTGACCTCGAGACCAGATTCGCCTTCAACGCCAATATCGGCGTCCTCATCCTCGTTCTCTTCCTCGAAGTCTTCATAATCCATATCTTCATCCATTAGTCCGTAGACCTCCCTTGGATGTATGGTGATGTCTCTTTGCATCACAATACATCCTGCCATCCTGTAGTTTCAGGTAGACAGTATAAAAATAGCACTAGTTGCATAACCGAGTGAATATATGATATGTGAAAAGCTATTCAATGAAGAATACATCTAAAACGAGATCTCGGTTGCTATCTTAACTCTTGGTTAATGTGACAAGGATGAATTCCTCTTGAGGAGCAACTCTAATTCCACCAAGATCAGTCTGAATCTGAATGAATTGAAGAGCGCCACCCTCTTTCACTTGCTTTATGACTTCCTTCGTCTTCCCTATCAGAGCACTAAGAAGAGCAGATATTTCCTCGGCACGTTCTAGAGAAACGCCCCAAGTATTTATTGGAAATCCTTCTGGACTAATGAAAAGAGCAGCGTATACATCCGGAAATTTACTGGTGATATTTTGGATAATTCGCTCGAATATCTCACGTTTTGGAATTGCTGGCATTTGTGGCACATCCATGGGAGTTTCTCATGGTCCCTTGATTCAGAAATTGGGGATAAATAGAACATAAGGGTTTTCGTCACGAACCACTAATGAAATTGGAAAAGATTCAAGAAGTCTACGAGGTCCAACTGGTTGCATTTCAATGAAATTTGCAGATCAATCTCTAGAAATCAAAGGACCTAAAGCAAAGATCGCGCGAGTAATCTCCAGATTGACACCAGCACCGCTCTTCAATCTATATGTTGGTGTCATTTTCATATCCACATCTCCTATTGGCATAGGTCCAATTCTCTCCCCGGTATTTGCATTTGTTATTTGTGTAATCTTTATGGTCATATTACCTATTACTCCAATAGTGATAGAAGCTTGGCGAGGAAATGTCGATCTCGATGTATCTGAGCAATCGATGAGAGGAAAATTCTTCCTCTACGCAATTGGCTTCTATATCATATCCTTGGTATTCTATTACTTTGCTCAGTGTACCATTATGTTTTGGCTTTCTGCAGCATACATCACTGTAACGTCAGGTATAATGATCTCCACGCATTGGTCAAAGGTTTCAGTTCATGCTGCTGGTGTAGGGGGCCCTAGCACTGCACTGTTAATCATTTATGGAGTTCTTGCATGGCCGGTTATTATTGTCTGGACGCTTGTTATCTGGTCAAGAGTATTTCTACATCAACATACCCTTCGACAAGCAGTAGCTGGATTAACACTAGCAATAATAATAACACTTGGAACATATGTCGTTCTATTATTTTGAGATTTGTAGGGATAAGATGAGTCCGAGCGGGTTTAATTCATATGCTAAGACTACACGGATTAGTTGAGAACAGAAGTAAATCTCCAAAAACGAACGGGTTTCAAAGATGACTGATTTGATTACATGCCCAAATTGTAAGAACAAACTCCGAAAAGGTTCAACATTTTGTCTGAAATGTGGAACCGCATTGGATGGAAGAGTAACCACAGCAAAAGCAAATGATATAGATGAAAATGAAGATGTTTCACTACCAGAATTGGAAGACTGGAGCGATTTATCCGATGATACCGACCCACTAATGGCGGCAACCCTAGCAGCTGTTGGTGAATCAGAATCCATGCTATCGAGCTCAGAACTAGAAGAGCCAGAAGTTGAATTACCACCAGCAGAGGATTTGTCATGGGAGGAAGGAATGGAGACTGCATCTTCTCCAATTTCTGACGAATCAAAACAGGAGGTAGAATTAGAGGACTCCATCTTGGAGGACGAATCACCTCAAGAAGAACCTGATACTGAGATGATCTCATAAACACATCCCTCATCAAGAGACCTCTCCTGGGAAACACCTCAAGATTATAGTCCGGAGATTAAAGTGGGAATGCCTTTCAAAGAAGTGTCCCCTCCAAAGGTAATAGATGCAGAAACTAGGGAAGTTACTGAGGCAAGGGAACATCTTATCACAGAGGCTCCTGATGAACCCACAAGGGAAGCTGTGACCCATCTATTTCCGCATGGAAGAGGCGATACAACTTCAGATTTTATCGAGAATATTGTTGGAAAACCCAAGAAGATAGGAGCAGAAATTTCTCCAGCACTCTTAGAAACTCCAACCTGCCCTGAATGTGGAGCGACAGTTGGTTCTGACTCCTTTGAATATCCATCATATGTGTATGAAGCGATGGGAAAAGCTAGGATGGATTATGGAGCACAATTAATGAAAGAACTCGATCATGAAAATGCAATTGAGCAGTTTGAAATTGCCAAGAAACTCTTTGAACACGGCGATATCAATAAAATGGTCGAGGAAGCGACCAAGCATGTTGATGATGGTTATGACGCTATGGCGGAACATCATTTTATTCAAGGTGAAAATCACCTAAAGGAAAAACAATACGAATGGGCCGTTGTTCAATTTAAGAAAGCAAGGGAGCTTTACATGTTCAGTACAGATGCTAAGAAACGTGCTAAATGTTCCCAACGTGCAAGAGATGCGTATGAAGAATGGGGCAAAGACCTTGAAGACGAGGGCGACCAACTCTCAAAGGCTGGACAGACTAGAGATGCACTTGCTAAATACTCTGGGGCAGCAGAGAAATATCGAGAGGCGGAAAATCCCAAGAAACTACGTGGTCTTGAAAAGAAAATCAAGAAAGCGTAACGTCATTTTGGATTGAAACCTGTAAGATCTAAGATGTTCTTTCGAAATATAGAATCGATATCATCATCCGAATAACAAAATTGAGGGCAAATTGATCGCACTGCATTATATTGTTCTTCTAGAATATTGTATCTGAATCCACGTGGGAAAAAGGATGAATCTGTTCCAAAAACTATTCGTTTCGGACCTCCAGCTTTCAATGCCTTTTCAAATATCTTTGTGATTGTCAAGTCGTATGGCAAGTATTTCATCCAAGAGTTTGAACCGCTTGTATCCATGTGAACATTCTCAGTTTGATACATCAACATCCACACTTCTCTGAAGAAACCTGCACCAAAATGAGCAATCATGAAATTCAGATCTGGAAAATCATGAGCTGGTTTTTGTATATCTAGAGGATTTCCAAAACGCAGGTTGGCTTCTGTGCCAATAGTAATACCAAAATGCGCAACAACTAGGAGATTTTGTTTCTGAGCTTCCTCATATATCGGATATACTCGTTCATCATAAACAGGCATGTTCCATGAAGATGGGTAGAGCTTGATCCCTTGGAAACCATCAGCCCCTGCGCGTTTTACTAAATCAACTGTATCTTCTTCAACGGAATTAATCATTGCATAGCCCAAGAATCTCCCAGGAAACCGTTTTCGGACTTCATTGAACTCGTCCCATGATTCTCTATTAATCATCATACCAATAGCAGTGATACCGTACTTATCTAGTTCATCTATCCACATTTGTCCAGGGTCCCAACTCTCATCTGGAATAAAGAAATCTTTCATATCAGTATGAGCTTGTACTCTATTCTGAATTTTTTTGAGACCATCTTGTCCGTTCTCTGATGCACGTTCTAAAAAGCCCTTCACAGTTGCGTAGGTCATAAAATGTGCATGTGCATCAATTACTTCTATACCGATTTTTGAAACTACCAATTCTAAGCCCCCAGCAATCTGAAAATTCAGTTACTGATGTTATGTATTGAATAATAGTTCACAATAGTTTAATTTCATATAAGACTGTTTCAGTAGGTGAAAAAGAAAAGACCGCAGTGCTGCGGTCTAGATTGATTGAAAAAAACACATTAGATCCAGTCGCCTGTCTCTAATTTTGTAGGAAGATATTCATCAGTCAGATATTCAAAAGAATGACTAGCAAACGCCTGGATTTCCGCCTTTTCCTTCATCTTGAGCATTAATTGAAGGTCATTTACCCATTCTTTATTCTGTTGGACAAAGGGTTCTTTCAGCATCTCTCTCACACGTTTGATGTCCGCTGGTTCCATTGGAATACGTACACTCTTAGGAATATTGAATGCATCGAGGTCTCTACTAAGTACCCCAAGTAATTTTAGTTCAGGAGTTGCAATGAATGGAGACTCATAACTTAGTCTTTTACTGCCTCTGAGAAACACTGAGTATATGTAGTGCCCGTATGGGTCACTATCTACTAGTGCAAAGGCGGGAATTTCAAGTTCCTTCACTAGCATCTTTAGGAATGCTCGAGTTGCTATGTCACCAGAACCCTTTCCTGTTAGAATGATACAGGGTTGCCGATTCCAGTATTTAGCTTCTGCTAATCGCATGACAGCAGCATCTTTCTCAGCCATTAGAATGAATTCTGCATCACTTTCTACAATCTCGAGCTGGTCGAGGAAGGGTGTTACTGCCCAACCTCCTGTACCCATTTTCGTCAAATCGATAAGATCTCCACCATCTCGAATTACGACTCTTCCCATCGCAGAACCTCGTGCACTGGCTACAACATGAACACTATCACGTGTTGTGTTGAGCATGGACGATACATCTTCGATAATTTTGTCACTATACTTCTGATCTCTAAAGAGATTGACATCGCTGTAGAAGACTTCTCGTTTCGTTGCGTGTAAATTGGATTGTAAAAGATTATAGACAATTTCCATTACTCTGGCGGTTCTTGTTGCATCAACAACAGATGCAAGTGAATGATATGGTCGAGAAATTGTTTTCATTCCTAAAAGAAGTAAATCTCTGAATTCGTCCCAGACAATGTTGTCACTAGAACGACTAGGTATCTCAAATGCTGGACGACCTGTCGTCTTTGCCTCATTGAGTACATCGAGTGCGGTTTCTACCAACTTTTCACTAGTATCCGTTCTATCAAGGGACAACACTTCAACAGTTTCAGGAAGGTCTGTAGGCAATTCTCCGCGTTCAGCCATTGCTTCCGCTTCTCGCCATTGCTTCTTCATTTCCTCTGCGAACTTTTCTACAGACTTGGGAACAGGAAGGCCAGATTTCTTACGAATAATCTCGGGCTTTTTCTTCTTTGGTTGAGAGCTAGGTTTTTTCTTCGGTGTCGTTTCTTTTTTCTTTTTCATACTCTTTTCGGGTTTTGGAGGCTTCTCTTCCTTTTTAGTAACTACCTTTGGTTCTTCAGCTATCTCTTCTTCATTTTCCATTTCAGGTGGTTTCTCCTTCTTAGTTGGCTGTGTCTTTCTTGATGTCACTATAACTGTCTCCGGTTCACCCATTACTATACTTCGTTCCTTGTCTTTCATGTACTGTTTGGCAGAAGCTACTATTCTTGTTGCTTTGTCAAGACCTAATCCATCTACACGTTCTGCAACTCCGCTGGGTGAAGCTCTTGAAAGTCTGGCTATAGAATTGTAGCCTGCAGCCTCTAGTGTTAAAGCCATTTTGCCACCGATGCCTGGTATTTCTGTTAATGCGGGACGCTGTTCACCTTCCTCTTCGGTGACAACATCTGAGGGAGTAGAAACGTTCATAGCTCGCTTAGCATCAGCAACAAGCTTCTTTGCGCCTGAGCTACTCAATCCCTCTACTTTCTTTGATAGAGATTCAGCTCTAGCTCTAGAGATTTTCTCCACAGAAACATATCCAGCTGTTCTAAGGCGTTCTGCAAGCTTTCCTCCAACACCGGGAAGAGAGGAGAGAGAAATGGTCCCTTCCTCAGGGGGAATTGGTTTTGGTTTCTTTGCCTTTGATTTCTTCTTAGCAGCACTAGTTTTCTTTGAGGCCTTCTTTGGTGCTGGCTTCTTTGGTGCTGGCTTCTTTGGTGCTGGCTTCTTTGGTGCGGGTTCCTTTTTCGTAGATTTCTTTGCATCTGTTTTTTTCTTTCCAGATTCTTTCTTTTTGGAGGTTTTAGTAGTCGCCTTCTTAGATGGCTTCTTTGATACATCGGACTTTTTTGTCGATTTCTTCTTTGGTTTATCCTCTACGACATCTCCTAAGGTAGTTTGGACTGGTTCTTTTACTGCCTTCTTTTTCTTAGCCATGATTAACCCTCCGCTACTTCATCCTCTGTATCTAGTGGTATATCAGCAACTAAATCAGAGCCTACTGTATCAGTTTCTGTTTCTTCTTGATCAGATTGTAACTCGAATCCTGATATTGAATCTCGTAGTTTACTCGCTATAGTTTCTGCGTCAAAGAGTTTCTTTCCACTAGACTCATTTACAATCGTAACTAGACTCTGTGCAAATTGATCTGCGTACATTGCCAAAATGCCAGCACGTTTTGCCTTTCTGCGTGCTGTTTCTCTTCGAGTAATGAACCTGCGGAACTTTCTTCCTGCATCTTCTAACGCAAGTTTGATTTCTCGTAATAGAACCTCATCCTCAGCAAGTGCTTGCTTGGATTGACCGTTGAACATAACATGTACATATGCACCTGCAACATGAATGAAGACCATAATAGGTCCTCGAGGTATACCGTTATCGAATGTTGTTACTTTATAGTTCTTCCAATTCACACTCGTAGTAGCCTTCCATGTTGCGCAGTCACTATTATCTCTCAATTTTGGTACGCGATTTACGAATCGCCAAAGAACCATTGGTGCAGAAGTTGCATTCTTAATTTCTCCACCATACGCAATGCAAACTTCAATTGCGAAAGAGAGACCCTTACCTGATGTTGGTTTTCGTGTGACTGCTGCGACAAAATCAGGATTATAGGCCTTTCTTATTGTTTCCTCGAATACCTCCTCCCCAACTGGGACGACTGTATCGGTAGGTGGTGCAATGTAATCTTCATTTGAGAATGCCTTGTAAAGAAGTTCAATTTCAGTTTTATCAAGCGTATCAGCTGGTGTACTCGGCGCAAGAACGTCAAGATGCCGTATCCTAAGGTCCTTGTTTGCCTTCTGAATAATTGTTCTTGCTTTATTCGTACTTAAACGACAGAATGCTTTTGTCAGAAAACCTCGTAAATCAGGTTGTATTGACTCTCGGAGTAAATCTTGAAACTCACCAATTCTGATACTAGCTGGGTGAGGCTGCGCATATTTCGGTTCTTCAGGAAACGCTTTGACTTTCCGCGGATATATATGACAAACACCATATGGATCTACGAATACAATGGTAACATGTGAATTCAGAAGCGATGCCATTTCTGCATAAGTATCAGCGTACCCTCTACGGTACTGAATGTTGAGGTAATTCAGACGAATAAAAGTACCATGTTTGAAGGGCAGGTCCATTTCAATTGGGCCACCAACGTAATCTTTGGTATTTGCAGTGGTGGTATAGAAATCAGTAACAGTAGCCTTGTTAGATGTGAACCTTTGAGATACTGTAAAGATAGGTTTACCCGTTGTATTTTGAGAATCACTAAATGCAGATGGGGCTCCAAATCCTTGGCTACCTCTCGTTTGTCTTAGCTTCTCGGATTTACTTGATGCAAGATAGATACCATACTTCTCAAGATCTTTGGGAACCATTCCAACTCCATTATCAAAGCATATGAATTCATAGACCTTGAAACCTTCATCATCATCAATAGGAACAAGATCAGGCATGAAGACTTCTGTCATCTGAATAACAACAAGAGGTTCTCTCTTATTGATCAAAGTCCTGTAAGGCATTATGAATTTTCTAAATTGTGTGAGCCTATCATCCAAAGATTCCTTTTTCTGGGGAGGAATTTGAACCTCCTTTCCCGCACGCACATCTCGTTCAAGTTGTTTACTCATAGCTATTGAATCGTGCGTAGTTTCCTCTACCTTCGCCTTGACCTCTTCGACAATCTCAGGTTCAAGGCTATCTGACAGTCGAGGATGTTTATCGATCTTCCACCACCAGCTTTCGAGTGCATCAATAGCATTATCGAGAAACTCGATACAGTACTGGGTGTGCTTGTTAAGCCCAGTTTCAAATCCTACTAACTGGGTACGTTTCCTCATGAATTTAGCAATTGTACCTTGCTTGATATCACCGCTACCTGTAAATACAGGTGTAGAATCCTTCTTCTTTGCCATTACAACACACCAACAGGTCAACATTTCCATTTTATGAAATAGTGCCTCTTTGAACACATTTTATGCATTCTAGACGTATATATGCCTCTTTCTAGGACTGTTAGGCACACGTTTTTCTGTCCTATAACGTTTTCCCGTCAATACCCAATTGATATCGTTTTCATCCGTTCTAAGGCAATTTGAGAATTTATACAGCAAGTTTTTCCGATAATACGTCATGACACATCTGAGGCGCTCAACTTGTCATTGAATACTATAGAAATAATCCCATTACTTGGAATTCCTCTTATTTCAGAAGGAGATAATATTTCGAATTTAATACTGAAAGCAATTGAAGAAGAAAAGATTCAGATTTTGGAAGGGGATGTTTTTGTCATTGCTCATACTATTATTTCAAAGGCGGAAGGTCGAGTTATCGAAGAATCTCATGTGATGGTTTCAGAGAGAGCACAAGAGATAGCAGACAAGAACAATTTTGATTCCATTCATGTGCAAATTGCCCTCGATGAAAGTAAAGAGGTTCTTAGATCTGAGCGCGCTCTCATCGTCCTGCTGAAAAATGGACACATATGCAATTTTGGAGGAGTAGATAGATCAAACGCACCTGAGAATTCTTTCGTTTTACTTCCTAAAGATGCAGACGAAAGCGCAAAGCGAATACGCGAATCTCTTTGTCAGTCATCGGGAAAATCACTTGCAGTAATCATATCTGATACAGAAGGACGCCCTTGGAGAATAGGAGCTATCAATCTAGCAATTGGTTGTGCAGGTATTAATGCTTTCAAGTATAATGAAGGAAGAGAGGATCTTTATGGTAGGACATTGCAACATTCATTAGTTTGTCAAATAGATGAGATAGCTTCAGCAGCAGAATTGGTAATGGGACAAGCTAACGAGAGTATACCCGTTGTAATAGTTAGAGGGTATGAATACGAGCCAGGAGCAGAAAATTCAAGGGATGTTCATAGATCAACGGGTGAAAATCTATTCAGATAAAGAAAAGAAGAAGGAAGTGTAACCTAGAAAAGCTACACTTCGAGTTCTATCTAACTAAGCTGGTTGACCACATTTTCCGCAGAAGCGATCACCGGCATCAAGAGGATTCCCGCAGTTAGTACAGAATCCTTCACCGCCACCACCACCACTTGGAGCTCCAGTACCACCTTCAATTGGAGCACCACATTTTGGACAAGATGAAGCATGACCAGCATTGGTACCACAATAGGGACACTTGCCTGCATTTTGAGCTTGGGTGACATTCGCCATAATGGAGGGTATGACCTTCTTCTGTCTGAATTCGAACTGCATATTGCCGCCGGATTTCAATTCTACAACCAGTTTATTTCCACTTTGAGCTGCTTGACTGATTGCTAGGATAGGAACAGCAAGACTCTCAGTATTGCCATCTTTGTCCTTATTGTAAAATGAGTCCCTACTCCATGAACTAATTGCAGCTCCGACTGCTGCATAGGTTATACCACGTGCAAGATGACGTCCGAATGAACGTCCGACACCACCCATTTGGTCAGTTAGAGCACCAACTGCAACAGCTGCACCTACTGCAGCAGCAATGCCACCAAATTTCTTTGCACTGCCCCACTTAGAGGGTTTCTTAATCCAAACGAGCCGAATATCAGTCAGCTCCAAAGATCCGTCTTCTCCATCGAACTTGACATCTTTTTCACGAACCATTTTCTTTTCATGGCCCATAGTGTCAAGTCCAGAACCTGAATATGTAACTGTTAGAAAGCCTGGGCGCTCTCCCATTGTTTAACACCTAGGTTTAGGTGCCCTGAAGGAGTATTAATGTTGTTGCTGTATTGATTGAAAGAAAAAAAAAGAGGGGGAAGGGCTTGGGAGGATTACTCCGCAGCTACTTCCTGTTCAATCTGTTCAGACTCTTGCTGACCAGATGTTTGTGTAATATCGTTGGCTAAGGGTTTCGGATAGCTCAAACCTCTTGCTATCATGGCTGCCCCTATGAGGGATATTATTCCACAGAGGGTCATTGTGAGTGGAAATCCAGCAGCAGGAATGAGCCATCCGAAGATTGCGATGAGTGGTATCGCAAATAAGATTCCAATTGTCGGAGATAGAGAGTACATGCTATTTCGAATCTTATTTGGAATCACATCGAGTAGTTCGCGCTGAGTGAGAATCTCAGCAAAGCCACCAAAAATACCGGTCGTAGTGAATGTGATCGTCATCAGCAGTATTGGAAGAATGCTAGTCACCGGTAACTGCATGATGACGATCTGAGTGTACGGAAAAGTGAGCATAATCATGTCAACTCCAACCGTTGCAGGGGGGAAGAAGTACATTATCGCTGCAAAGGCTAAGTAGAATACCAAACCTGTCCCTTGAAGGAGTCTGAATCTGGGTATCCATTTCTTTGGTTCAAATCTACGTGACCAGACACCGCTTCGCTCAGCCTGAAAGATTCCAGGTACGAAGAGAACCGTTCTAAAGCTCGATACAGCGACATCCGTGATGAGGTAACTGAAGTACATGGGGAACAGGATTAATTCACCCCAGACCATTCCCACGCTCATGACTAGACATCCACCTAAGATAATGTAAGTAACATATTTATCACTGAAGAGAAAACTGATGCCTTCCTTGAGAATCGCAGTGTATTCACTCATCGAAGGCCGTTCCTTACGAGCTTCTCGTACTTCTGGAAAGTCTGTCACATATCGAAGTACAACGATAGCAATTATCACACCAAGGGCTGCCTGAAGTTGGAAGACCCATGCCCTTCCAAGTATTACTGCAAGGAGACTTCCAGGTATAAGAGCGAGTGTGGCCACTACTTGGAACATCATTCCAACCTTTCCCCAGAATACACCATACATCTTCCGATCTTCATCACCTGGCATAGCTGCTCTATAGTTGTTGTCAAACCATGCATTGAATGCTCCACTTAACTGGGATTGAGCGAATCCTATCATTACGTAAATTGCTATAACATACCAGAATGGAGTTGTTGGAGTGATGAAAGACACCATCAGGAATGCAACACTAAATGAAAGGAAAGAGGAAGCAATAATATAGCGTTGACCAAGATAATCACCCAAAGCACCTGTTGGATAGTCAAAAGCAGTCTGAACGACCATCTGAATTACAATAAGAACTCCCATCAAGGTCAGCCCTTGGATGTAATCACCACCACCAGCCCATTCTGCTACGAATATCATGAAGAAAGTAGTACTCAGACTGATGGTTGCTGAAACAATTGGTAAGAGTATTGTAAGAATCTTGCTCAAGTGGAATATCTTGTCATTTGCTTTATCCAAGCCAAAGAATCTCGCGATGAAACTCATTTGGTCACTCTCCAATGATAATCGTAAATTCTCAACATAGGATCAACAAGAAGAGAGAGACCGAGAGTTTTCGTATTGTTCACATTGTAAATACTTGAATCTGCATGCATCATTTTGTACGCCTCATTGTTACAAGGGCTGGTCACTGTATATGCTGGTAGTGGGCGAAAGTGACCATATGTATGACCACCGGGATACCAAGAACTGATCTTTAAGGGAATAAACAAGGTCAGTACAACTCCAAAATTATCTTACGACAGTCTGATACGCATAGGTTAATGCGCGAGTTGTAATTCTCTTCTTAGCGCTTCTTGTATTCTTCTCCTGAGAAGAGATAGATAGAGCCACTTAGATTACCTCCTAAAGTAAGCATAGGTAAGAGCTTCGGTACTGAAGCACTTGGTATTCTTTTTTGCTGAATGAGTTCGATTATTAGTTGCTAGAGCCATGATATTTCACAAGAATTACCACTCAGATTTAGTATATATACCGAAGCCACTTGTTAGGGTCACAGAATAAGGTCACAATATGTTACTATGTAAGAGAACTCTATCAGGATGTCGAGGGCTCTTTCCGAGATGATGAATCCTCAATTATCCAGCCATCGCTTGGAGGATTCCTACAATATGCACATAGAAAATAAAGAAGTGTGATTGGTATTGCAAAGAGCATAACCAAAGGAATTCGAGTAATAAAATACAGTATATCCATTACATAACCAGAGAATACGAAAGGTAAAACCAACAAAGAGAATGTTAGAAGTAGCAATACCATGAAGTAAGACACGCTGAATTTTCTTATAGAAATCATCCGATCGCATACCACAAAGCAACTGTAACATCTTCCATTTAAAATTCTAATTACTGAATAAGTTGGAAAGTGTGCATTCGTTAACAATGCAAATATGATGAAAGGAGTGCAAGCTTTCGAATGCACTCCGCTCTGTTGACGCTAACTACTCTACAACAATTTCTACTGTGGTTTCCTCTTCTGTAAATGAGGACTCAATTTCTTCAAGAGGGGCTACCGGAGATATAGCGGCGCGTTCTGCGGGTTTCTGTTGATGTAATCCCTTCCGAATTATTAACACACCAACAACACTAATCAAACCGATGCTAACAAGAGTTGCTGGGAAGCCGATGATTGGGATAAGCCAACCAAAAATTGCTATCTGAGGCATAGCAAAAATCATCGCGATAGTGGGCTGTAGAGAGTACATGCTATTTCGAATGTTGTTGGGAATTACATCAAGCATCTCGCGTTGTGTTAAAATGTCTGCACATGCTGCTGATATCATTGTGAAAGTGAATGTGAGGGCAATCAGTATGATTGGAATCACTGCTGCAGTAGGAATAGTCATGAACACAGTGCTAGTGAACGGGATAATTAAATCAATGCCCGGACCACTAACAGTTGGAGGGGGGAAGAAGAACATGATTGTTGCGAAGATGATATAGAAAGCAAATCCACCTGCCTGTAGGATTCTGAATCGTGGAATCCATGTCTTGGGATCGAATCTTCGTGACCAAATTCCCGACCTCTCTTGGGCAACTACACCTGGTGTAAATAAGATGGTCCGATATGATGACACAGCAACATCAGTGAGTAGATAACTGAAGTACATTGGGAAAAGAATCAGGTTTCCCCACACCATAACAGTACTAGTAACCAGCATGCTACCGATTATTACATTCTTTACCCACGGTTCCTCTAGAAGATATGTCACTCCACCTTTGAGAAGCCCTAAATATTCACCTGCAGAAACGCGAGATTGATCTTGAGCCTGTTTCTCGTCCTTTACTTGTGGAAGGTCCTGCACTACTCGTACAACAACTAGTGCAATTATCACACAGAGAATTCCCTGCAATTGAAATACCCATGGCCGTCCTAGAATTGTCGCAAGCACAGCGCCAGGGATTAGAGAGATCGTAGCTACAATCTGGAATATCATTCCCAATCTTGCCTGAAATACACCATATTGTTTCCTGTCAGAATCAGCTGATACAGCTGCACGATAATTGTTGTCAAACCATGTTGCCAGAGTTCCACTCTGCTGTGATTGCGCAAAACCTTGTAGTGCATAGATGACAATTAGGAGAGATAGTGGAGTAAATGATGTCACCATTGATACTAGAAAGAATGCAGCTCCATACGTGATGAAAGCTGAGGCAAGAACAAACCGTTGACCTACTAGATCAGCCAGAGCTCCTGTTGGATAGTCTAAGAGGGTGGAAACTGCCATCTGTAGAACAACAAGTCCCCCCACAATTCCAAGACCTTGAATAAAATCCCCTCCACCAACAGCCTCTGCTACAAATATCATGAAGAATGTACTACTAATCATCAATGTCAGGGAGAATATAGGCATTAGAATTGTCATTATACGTGCAAGACGTAGAACACTGTCATTTGCGTCAGATAGTCCAAAGAAACGTCGTGA
Source organism: Candidatus Thorarchaeota archaeon (assembly GCA_016841005.1). Next base: position 16,625 of record JAEORG010000455.1, read on the forward strand.
TACTTCCATAGCAGACACCACTCAACATGGTTTATACTATCAATATTTCAGATATTATGGTTTGTATGACGAACCATTATTACAATATGCTTTATAAACCAATTGCTTAACGTATTAAAATTTCTTCCATGAACCATTATATGCGAAATTGGTCATAGCCTTTGTTCAAGGCGTCAGACATATTACGAGCCTCGGTCCGCGTCAGAGCCAGATTCGTCCACTTTTGGAGGAGAATAATGATGGAAATCAAAAAAATCGCAGTACTCGGTGCTGGGCAGATGGGTAATGGAATAGCCCATGTCTGCGCACAAGCGGGTTATGAAGTCAAGATGAGGGATATTGACCAGAAGTTCATTGACAAGGGTCTCGATACTATCAAGAAGAACTTGGATAGAGGAGTTAAGAAGGAGAGAATGACCCAAGCAGAGGCAGAAACTATTCTTGGTAGGATTCAAGGAGTTTTAGACCTTAAGGAGGCTGTTCAGGATGCTGACCTGGTTATTGAAGCAATTCCGGAAATAGTAAATCTGAAACTCGATACGTGGAAAGAAGTCGATGCTGCCGCACCAGAACATGCAATCCTTGCATCAAATACATCTAGCATCAGCATCACGCAGATGGCAGCTGTAACCAAGAGACCTGAGAAGTTCATAGGGATGCACTTCTTCAACCCAGTTCCTGTAATGGGTCTTGTTGAAATCATCAAGGGACAGGCTACTGATGATACTACTGTCAAAGTAATAGAAGAGGTGTCGCATAAGGTTGGAAAGAAGACTGTCCTTGTCAATGAAGCCCCGGGTTTTGCTGTAAATAGACTGCTTGTTCCTGCTCTACTAGAAGCTGTCTTTGCGATTCAAGAAGGCATTGCAACTGTGGAAGACATGGATCTAGCAATTAAAATGGGACTAAATTGGCCAATGGGACCTCTAACGTTAGCTGATTTTGTTGGACTTGATACCATGCTGTATATTGCTGACTACTTCGTAGATGAATTCAAAGATAGCAAATATAGAGCCCCAGCACTACTTAGGAAAATGGTTCGAGCTGGATGGGTGGGTCGTAAAGCTGGAATGGGATTCTACGACTATTCAGGAGATGAACCAGTACCCAACCGATTCTAATGGAAAAGAAAGGAAGACCTTCTTGATTCAGGCCTTCCTTTTCCCATTCTTTTCAAAAGATATGTCAACTTTAATAGCATTCTAGAAGTCAGTTAGAATGTGGCCTATATGAAGTTTGAAGAGAGCAACTATATTGGCTTCGACGGAACAAGGATGCACATGTCCATCTGGCATCCGAATGATGAACAACCGCGAGCTCTTCTAATTGCAATACATGGTTTGGGCAGTCATGGATATGCGCTCAAAAACATTGGAGAATATTTCTCAGATCGAGGAATTGCTGTATTTGCTCCTGATATGAGAGGATTTGGCCACTATAGCGGGCTTAAAGGTCATGTGATGAGCTTTGATGAATATATCGAAGACATGTACAATATTGTCATGCAAGTTAAAGATAGATATCTGAATAAACTGACATTTCTCCTTGGTGAATCTCTTGGAGCGCAACACATTATTCGGTATGTCGCTACTTACCTAAGAGCAGTGGATGGTATGATACTATCTTGTCCAGCTGTTTCCGAAACGTTGGACATTGGAATTGGAACCTATATCGCTGGAAGAATCCTGTCATTATTCAATGTGAAACGATATATTGGATCAAATAGAAAAGAAGAATTCCTTAGTCATGATCCTCAAGCAGTAAAAGAACATGAAGAGGATCCCCTGAGATTTAACTTTGTTACACCAAGATTTGGGATTGAAGCGCTTAAAGCAGCACAAAAAGCAATGAAATGTGCACCTGAAATAGTAATACCAGCATTTATTCAACAAGCAGGAGAAGATAAGATAGTTGATCCCGATAAGACAAAGGAATTTTTCGACAATCTTGGTTCTTCTGATAAGACCTGGCAACTCTATGATAAATTGTATCATGGATTATTCATTGAAACTGAAAAGGACATGATCTTAAAGGGTATAGAGAGCTGGCTGGAAAAACGACTTCCAGACTAATTATCACGTGTTTCTCTAAATCGTCCAAATATCTTGTGCGGTGGAATCAATATAGCTGGAAGACATGTTACCAGAATCAAAACCCAATCAAGAAAATCAAGTGGGTTTGTTTCAAATAACGGTTGCATGAACGGGACATAAATTGTAGCTAAGGTAAGCACCAACGAGAGGAGAACTGCTCCGATAAGGGGCTTGGAGTTTCTGATAGAGGTCTTCCAAACTGGATTGTATTCATCTCGTGCATTCCATACAAATAGAAGCTCGAATATAACTACACTAGCAAAGACGTTGGTTCGTGCGTGGCGAAGAGTATCTTCCCAACTAATACCAGTAGGTGCAATTCCTGTTCTCCATTCGAGATCAGAAAGAAGTGGTGAAGTGATTCCAGGAATCGTACCACCCCATTCTAAGAGGCTTAGAAGAAAAACTGTAGTGGATGCAAGAAATGCAAGAAATCCTGCAATAAGAATGAACGAGACCATTCCTTTATCCATCATCTTAGCGCCTGGTTTCCTTGGTGAACGGTTCATGACACCTTTCTCAGGAGGGTCAACTCCCAATGCTAATGCAGGGAATCCATCGGTTGCTAGATTCAGCCATAAAATCTGAATTGCCGTAATTGGAAGTGGTAACCCAATCATGATGATTGTGAATACCAAGAATACTTCATCGAAGTTCGCAGCAAGAAGGAATCTAACAAATTTCCTGATGTTTGAATAAATCTCTCTTCCTTTCTCAACTGCTGTAACTATAGTAGCGAAGTTGTCATCTGTAAGGATTACATCTGATGCTTCTTTCGTAACATCAGCACCTCGAATCCCCATTGAAACACCAACATCAGCTGCCTTGACTGCAGGTGCATCGTTTACACCATCGCCCGTCATAGCAACAACTTCGTTTGCAGCTTTCAATGCTTCCACAATTTGCAATTTATGTTCAGGAGCAACTCGTGCAAATACATCGCAAGTATGAACGCTCTCCTTGAATTCATTCTCTGTCATCAGATCTATATCTGCGCCAGTCAAGACTTTACCATCTTTCTCTATGAGACCAACAGAATGAGCTATCGCTCTGGCAGTGAGTCGATGGTCGCCTGTAATCATTATAGGTCGAATACCTGCTTTCTTACAGACCTTAATTGCATCTTCGACTTCTTCTCGTGGTGGATCAATCATACCAACGAGTCCCACAAAGATCAGATTCCTTTCAACTTGCTCTGGCTCCCATTCTGGAATTTCTTTTTCAATAGGTCTAAATGCTAGAGCCAAGACTCTGAGAGCATTCTCTGCAAGTTGAGCATTAATTTCAAGAATTTTATGTCGATCATCTTCTGAAAGAGGCTTGACTTTGCCGCCTTCATAGATTTCAGAACAAAGCTTAAGCAGTATCTCAGGGGCTCCCTTTGTGAAGCCAAAGATATTTTGTGAGCTGTCTTTTGCAATGGCAGTCATTCTTTTTCTTGCCGAATCAAATGAAATCTCATAGATTTCCTTATACTTCTGTTTTGTTTGCGTGTGATTTATTCCTGCTTTCTCCGCTACAACAAGTAAAGCTCCTTCAGTTGGATCACCAACGATGGTCCAATCAGATTTTCCAGATGAATCAGGTTGAAGTAGTGTGTTGCTACATAGTTGACCTATTTCAAGCAACAGGGAGAGGTTAGAGTCATTGACTGGATTTATCAAAGTGCCCTGATGTGTGAATTCTCCATCTTTTTTGTAACCAGTTCCAGAAACATCCACAATTTTGCTATCTGTATAGAGAACCTTTACAGTCATTTCATTCTTTGTGATTGTTCCGGTTTTATCTGAACAAATTACAGTTGTTGATCCAAGAGTTTCTACACTAGGTAATCTTCTCACAATTGCATTCTGTTGGACCATCCGCTGAACACCGATTGCCAAAGTAATTGTGACAACAGCTGGAAGTCCTTCTGGAATTGCAGATACTGCCAATGCAATTGCAGCAAGTAATTCATCAATCAGACTATCAGAAACATCTCGTAGGACTTCTGCTGCAAAGACGATAATTACCAAGACAATAATCAAGGCGCCTAATTTCTTCCCGAGATCATCCAAGTCTACCTGAAGAGGTGTCATATCTTTCTCGCTCTCTTGGACCATCCCAGCAATCTTTCCGAATTCCGTTTTCATTCCAGTTGAAGTGACTATTGCACGGCCTTTTCCAGCTGTAATTTCTGTTCCTTGAAAGACCATATGTTTCATATCGCCGACGACAGGACGTGAGAGATTAAGAGGCTCAGTAGTTTTACGAACAGCGTATGACTCACCTGTCAGTGCAGCTTCATCGGCAGAGAAACCAACTGCATTCGTCACACGACCATCTGCTGGAACCAGATCACCCGCCTCAAGAGCAATGATATCTCCGGGGACAAGTTCACGTGCCTCAATCTCGCGCCAGAGGCCATCTCGCATAACTTTTGCTCTTGGTGCTGCCATTTGTTTCAATGCCTCTAAGGCTTGTTCAGATTTGTATTCCTGAACAAACCCAAAAATAGCATTGAAGATGACAATAGCAGTAATAACAATTGCATCAATGAATCCGCCTTCTTCATGAGACCCCGGAATCATGGCAGTAATGATAGATATTAGAATAGCAATTATCAGGATTATAACCATCGGGTCAAGAAATTGATTAATAAACATCCTTAGAGAGCTTAACCTATCTGTTTCTACAAGCTCATTTGGACCGAACCGCTCCAGACGTCTTGTTGCCTCATCAGATGTAAGACCTGCTTCAGAAGTTTCGAGTTTGTTCTTCAAATAATCTGTATCATTAGCATACCAAGAATCATTTGCCATTTTGTGGACTCCGATGAAAAATCCAAATCATATCTATTGTTCAGTGCGCCGAAATGAAACTATGAAATACCTTTCGGCACAGGCTATTTTGAAATCTTATTGCGAAAATGTTAAGAAGCTCTAAAGTTCCGACATCATCCACCTAGGAAAAGGGAGTAATGAGGAGTTCACATGCCAGAGAAATACAACTTCAAATGCCTTGGTCAGGACTGTGATACACAGGCGTGTCATACTCGAACTCAGGTTAGAGTGACGTTTGGTGATGTTGCCAGATGGACAACTCAAGGTCAAATAGCGTCAGTTGCAGGTCGTATCCTTTTGACAATGGATGTAGAAGACCCAACAATGTATGCCTTGGTCTTGCTTCCCAAGCACATGAAGAGCGATCCTGAAAAACTCGCTTGTTCTTTTTATGATGAAGAAAATAAATTGTGCAAAATCAATTCTTTCAAACCTATTTCGTGCCAGACTTATCCCTTAGAATATGATGGAAAGAAATTCTACGTGAGTGACAAGGACTGCCCAGGAGTAGGAAAAGGAGAAATAACAAAAGAGGCCTTACAAGAGGCGAAGACACTTGCTGAGAGAGATTACAATGAAAGAATGTATACTCGCCATCTTCTTCCGGGCATATATACAATAATCGTGAATAACGTGATGATACAGACTGAAGCAGCCAAACGGGAATTATCTGAAGAAGATAGAGCTAAACTAGAAGAAATACAAACAAAGATGGAAGAAGGAGTTAAACCAGAGGAACCAAAGACTGGTGGTAGTGAGGCAAGCGAAGGGCATGAAGAAGTTTCTGATATACCCACCTCAGATGCAGATAACTCATCCATCAATGAGGAATAGGTCCCTTGGTGAAAAAGTCAGAAGATCAGAACCAACATCCGTTATTACTACAATGTCTTCTATACGAATTCCGAACTTCCCTTCCATGTAAATACCAGGTTCGACACTGTGAGTCATCCCAGGTTCAAGCACTTGTGCATTTCCACGAATAATATAAGGATGCTCATGAACCTCAAGACCAATACCATGACCTAAGCGATGAGTGAACTCATCTCCATAACCTGCTTCCTCAATTATTCTTCTAGCAATGCCATCTGCTGCACCACACTGTAATCCTGGTTTAAGTTTCTCAATTGCAGATTCATTTGCGTGTAAGACAATTGAGTGAACTTGTTTCTGCTCGTTTGTAGGATCTCCCACAACACCCACTCTGGTCATATCGGTATTGTATCCTTCAAGTGAACACCCACAGTCCATCAGGACTATATCACCCTTCTCGAGTGGTTTCATACTAGACCCCGCATGAGGTAGCGCAGAATTCTCACCAAATTGCACAACCGCGAATGTCTGAGTACCACCTTGTCGTGCGATTTCATTCTGAACAAGCTGCATGACATCCTTCTCAGTCATTCCAATTTGAGCAGAGTTGAAAGCATTCATAACAGCCTTGTCAATAATATCACCAGCATGCTTCATCTTCCCAATTTCCTCTGGGCTTTTTACAAGGCGCATCCTGTTAAGCTGAGCCGTGAGAGATAATGCTTCCTCGAATCCACCAAGAGCAGATTTCACTTTCCAGAAAACACCAAGTGGTAATTGTTCGTCAAACATAACTCGGTATTTGTTCTTACCCCCAAGTGCATCAGCAAGCATTTCGTAGGGATCCTCATCTTCATTCCAAGGTAGAAATTTCGTTATCCATGTATTATTCTCATGATCTGAAACCTCAAACGAAGGAGCAATAATTAGAGGCTCTTCTTTTGGTCGTACAACTAATGCGACAAGACGTTCATGCATATTATATGAAGAACCAGTAATATACTGATATGCAGGAGATGGAGTCAGGAGGGCAAAATCAGCATTATTTTTCTCAATAACATTTCCAATTTGTTCAAGCCTTCGTCGATAAACATTCGTTTCGAGCATATTGCAGGTCTCGCTGGACGATTTAGTTCTTAACTTGTAGATAACCTATACGGTTGAGTCAATGATGTAGATAGTCATCACAAGCAGAGTTAATAGGTCCATGAAAAGCGCTTTGATAATCAACTCAAGGATAGACCAAAATGGTAGATAAACACTCGAAAGAGCCTCAAAAGCTTCCAGCTAGTGTTTATCTTGTCGGAGCACTTACTCAATTCGCATTAGGAATGCATGCTCCGTTTCTTAATACCTATGTCTTGGACATGGGTGCAACTTACGCTGAATTAGGTGCCTTTAGAAGTGTAGGGAATATCGCTCCAACGATTCTGCAACCTGTTTGGGGGGCATCTTCTGATAAAGCAGGACACACCAAAGCCTTTGTTGCATTTGGAACTATGACAGGGCTCTTTATGGTACTCTTATTCCTTTGGGCAGAAACTCCATTACATATGATTCTCCTGTACGGAATTCAGTCAATTTTGTTTAGTATTCAGATTCCCACATGGCAATCACTGATTGGTGG
>JAEORG010000456.1 GCA_016841005.1 Candidatus Thorarchaeota archaeon
ATAGGACAAATTGACCTCTTTTGGTGGTTCTGTGTCAGCATCCTTTATTATTCCTTCGTAAACCAAGGAATCATCGAGCTCTTTCGAATCAAGAGAAATCCAGTATTTTACCTCCACTTTTTTCTTCAGTTCAAATACAACACTGGCCATACTTGAATCAAAGAGCATGATATTGGGTGTTAGATCCTCAACTAAACCGACCAACTCTTGGGCAACCAGACGCCAGTTTAATGGGCTGAAAATGCCGCCACACTTTTGGCAACCAAAAAAGGCTTCCCAGTATTCTATGCTATTCTGAGCAAGAATGCACAGCCTATCTCCTTTCCGGAATTTGAACTCCTGCTGAAGGGAATTTGCAGCTTGATTCGCTCGTCCATTGAATTCTCTATATGTGTACCTCTTTCCTGAGCTTGCGTCAACTAGAGCCTCGGCTTCAGGAGAGAAGACATTCCTCTTTGATAGATAGTCGAACTGATTTGCCACGGTTATCCCTTCAGTATAAATTCGATTAATCACTGATTTTCAGAACTACGACTTCTATTACCAATCACAACTCAGATAAAAAACTCATTACCACCATCTGAGTACTGCAGCAGCCATGTTATATCCTCCGCCTGATGAGCAGAGGGCGATGTATTCTCCATTTCCCTCTCCTGGAGGTGGAAGTTTCCCTTGGTCAACAGCATCATACATAGCGAGGGCAATACATGCTGAACCAGTATATCCCCATTTGTCCATGACATTATGCGTCTTTTCAAGAGGCGCGCCGAGCTCCTTCATAACAGCCTCTATGGTTCGCAAGTTCACTTGGGTAAAGAAGAACCAATCTATATCTTCAATAGATAGCTTTGCTTTTGCTACGCAATCTCTTGTCAGAACTGGCCAATGCTGTAGGTTTGTATCTGCAGGAAACCGCTTACGGAAAGCGAGAAAATGACGACGATTCTGAATTGCTTCAACTGTTGGCGGTTCTGCTGTTCCTCCAACGAATACTCCTAAATGATCGTGGAACGAACCATCAGCTATAGGTTTGGAGGTGATGAAACCTTCTTTTTCTTCACTAGCTGAGAGTATCATCGCCCCCGCAGCGTCAGCAAACAGTGTGCAAGTGTAGTGGTCTGTCCAATCAACGAATCTTGTCATCCCATATGCTCCGATGACAAGAATAGAATTAACAGTTGAATCTGTCCTGATGTATCGAGAGGCTATATCTAGAGAAGTGACTAGACCTGCGCATGCACAATTGACATCAAACGTTCCTGCATTCTTCGCATCAAGCTTATGTTGAACAACCACAGATGTCGCAGGAGAGATATAGTCTGGAGTGTCTGTGCTTAAAATTATCAGATCAAGATCTCCTGCATCAATGCCTGCATTTTCTAATGCTTGGCGCCCTGCATTAGTTGCAAGATCTGATGTCACTTCATTCTTTGCCATAATATGACGTTCTCTGATGCCCACATTCTTAATCAACCAGTCAGCTGTCCCAGGACGGTTAAGCATCTGTTCGATGTCTTCATTTGTCAACTTTTTTTCTGGGATATATATCCCTAATCCAGAAACCACAGCTGATCGAATCATATTCAACATCTCTTGAGTTTTTTCTCAGACCGATTGCAATTCTCTTTGCCAAGTATCCATACCAATTGATCTAGGAATCCGTCATCCTTTTTCAACTTCATCTATAAAACTCATTACCTCTTTGTTGAACTCATCGTACTTTTCAATGATGACAAAGTGTGACGCATCTGCTATAATCTTCAATTTTGAATTAGGTATGCGTTCAGCTAGAAGCTCTCCATTCTTTGTCGGTACTGCACGATCATTAGCCCCGTGTAGTATAAGTGTCTGCGCAGTTATTTTCTTTAGTTCCAGCTCAGAATCAAAGGCGCTAGTTGCTGAACTCTGATGTATTTGTGCGTACAATGGTGTTGGTAGTTTTTCAGCCCATGCATCAATTCGCTCTATTACAGACTTGTTTTCTTTGAGGAACTGTGTACTGAATGTGGCTCTATAGCGCATTTCTCTAGCTTGCTCCATGGAGATTGTCTCTGTCGGCAGAGCAATTAGTAAAGCCATGGTTTTGTCATCCATGGGAATATAATTGGACCCTCCAAAGTGAGTTGAGGAAAGAATCAAACTTCGCACTTTCTCTGGATATGAAATGGCAATTTGCTGCGCAATCAATCCACCCATTGAGATCCCTAAGATGTGTGCATCTTCGATATGTAGTGCGTCCATTAGACCTACCGTATCATTCGCCATCATCTCTATGGTGTAGGGATAGTCCGGTTTGGAGCTTTTTCCTGCTCCACGGTTGTCAAACACGACACACCTATATTTTTCCTTAAATGCCGGTATTTGTCGAAACCAAATCCAACGATAGCTAGCCCATCCTCCTATGAGTACGAGGGGCGGATTATCAGGCTGTCCGTGAATCTCATAATAGATATCGATATTTCCGACTTTTGCATATGGCATGTTGGTCAGCTTCCTCCTCTAAGTCTTGACAAGATTCTTTCAAGGAAAGCCAGAAATCTGCGAAGAAGTGATATTAAATGCGATATTTGCCGTGCAACATATGATTTCGTTGCCTGCCAAACCTCTCGTCTGAAAAGGATGAGCATGAACCCACCTATTATTCCAAGAAATCCCAAGATTCCGAAAGAAATAGGGAGAAGCCTACTGTCTTCTGACAATAATAGAATTACACCCACCATACCAAGTAGTCCAAATACCCAGAAGTCAGTATCACCAAATCCAAATTCATATTGACGTATCTTCAAACGTTGTAGTTTTCCTTTGATAGAATTGAACTTTCGCTGAGTTGAGCCCACAATACCAAGAGGCAAGAAAAGGACAATAATGATGTATAATATTCCTAGTCCAACCAACCAAAATCTTCCATCCACGTTTAGTACCACGGTGAAGAAGTTCACTAGATTCAGCTCAGAGTATGCAACTACTCCAGTTCCTAGCAGCGGTCCGAGCAGTGTGCCTATGCCTCCAATGATAGTGAAAAGCATTGCATCTATGGTCACTCCAACCCCCAGAGATGTTTCAGGATCAATGACTCTGAGGTAAGGCGAATACAACGCTCCTGAAAGACCAGCAATTGCTCCACTTATGACAAGTACAACTATCTTGGTACGATAACTATCATAGCCTAAAGCTTCTGCGCGTTCTTCATTTTGTGCAACAGCTGTGACCATTCGGCCAAAGGGAGATGCCATTAATCGTTTGATGAATACATAAGTTATCGCAAGACAGGTCAAGGCTAGATAGTACTGCATTGGAATATTGAAATAAAAGGTGGATGAATCTTCAATCCAAAGCGCCACCATTTCAGCGATGTTACTTCCAAAGGTAAGAAGCATGCCCAAGACTGCGATCATTATGACTGCGATTGGTAGTATGTAGGCAGTCAGTGGGTCGGTCTGCGGAGCTTCATTTGAATCTACTCTACCTTCAGAAGACTGAAGCGGATCACTAACTGATGTGTCTCTCGCCATCAAGAACAGAAAAATCATCAAAAGAAAAGAAAGTGCCACCAACATAATACCAAGGACGCTTGCCCCGAATGCGATTATAATGCCTAAAAGAACAACCAGAACTGGAGCGACTAAAGCAATAGCAAATGTATCCATTCTTTTCTTCAAATATTGAATGATCATTCCAATGAAAGCGGCAAGAAGAACAAAAGCAATTGCCACAAAGAACAGATAGAACGGCCCGGTTCTAATAATGTCTGGAACTGGAACAGTCAAACCTGTTTCTCCGCCAGAAATGCCAGGATTTTGCGCAAAGAAATTATAGATGAACATAGCGATAGCCAAAGCAATGAATGCAAATGCTGTGCCCCTCATTCTACTGGTCGTCAATCCCATTATAAGTCCAATACCAGCACCAACGATTACTGCCAAGAGGATTGTTATAGGATAGGGAATAGCAGCTATGAGATTGAATGGTGGGGGTAGAAAGTCGGGTTGCAGAGTATATGCCATGACATAAGCACTCACTCCAAAGAGTGCCACATGCCCGAAATTCAAAAGTGACGCTCGTCCTAATTGTAAATCAAAAGACATTGCGAGGAGCCCAAGAATCATGACCCTCGTCAAGTCATAGATTAGAGACCGAATAGGAGATGTACCAGCTGCAGATCCTAAGGGGAGCATGTATAAGAAGGCTAGAACAGCCACAAGTGTTCTGTTTTTCGATATTACCGAGGGTATATTTGTAAACTTCATGCGCACTATGTCCAGGAGCGACCTCTCTGCCTTGCTATCGTTCTCGTTCATTTCCCAGTCAGACCTCCTGGCTTTATTATCAAAACAGCTGCCATTATTATGAAAACAATAATGTTGTCAAGAAACGGGATGAAGTATGAAGTGAATTGGATTGAAAAGCCTACAATCAAAGCGCCAAAGAAAGTACCTTCGAACCGGCCATAATGAGCGCCTCCAACAACAACAATGACAAATGCGTATATAAGATATGTAAGACCATGACCCGAGTTCGCACCGATCCAAGGGACAAGGATTGCCCCTGATAGTCCTGCAAGACCAGCGCCAATCATGAAAACAATCGTAAATAGCCTTCTGATATTTGTCCCTAGTGCCTCAACCATCTCTGAATCTTCAATGCCTGCTTGTATCTGAAGTCCGATTCGCGTTTTCCTGAATCCAATGAACATTACTCCCGCGACTGCTAAACCCAGGAAGATTAGGAAAATTCGGTAAAGTGGAAAAATCACTCCACTTCCCAAATCAAGGATTCCTTGTATGAAGAAGTAGTTTATTTGCGAATCGTAAATAATGAAATATGTGAATTGCGAAGGACCCCAGCTAATCACAGCAATCTGTGTGATAATAAACATAAAACCAACTGTTAGCAGTATCTGCGCGATGGGGTTACCATAAAGTCGTCGAATTGTGAAGACCTCTATTCCTCCGCCAATAAGAGCCATAATTACGGTGGCTCCGAGCGCGCTTATGATAAAAGCCATTATTGATATTGCGAAATAATCTGCTCCGAAGAGCGTATGGAACGGTAGCTCAGTGCTCAGAAATATAGCCTCGGTTTGAAGATAGATTACATAACCCATGAAACCTCCCAACATAAAGAAGGCGCCGTGAGCGAAATTTATGACATTACAAAGACCAAAAATCAAGAAAAAGCCAGATACCATCAAAAAGAGCAACATGCTGAGTGCAAGTCCATTAACTAAAGATTTGCCAAGTTTCTCAATGAATCCTTCCCATGTATAGACCTGTATCGCAGCTAACGCCAATATGATGGCAATAACCACAATTGCTATCCCTGCAGCAAATCTCCTTATAGTTAGAACTTGTGGGCTTTTGACTGTCTGTTCTTCTGGAGCGAGCATTTCCATTTTCGTGGTCATCAGATGCTTACCCCCAAATATTGAGCAACAAGAGCTTTGTTTTCGACGAGCTCAGACATGTTATTACCTTCATGAACAATTTTTCCATTATCAAAAATGTAGTAGTTGTCACCCAGCTTGGAAACTGTGCGAAAGTTCTGCTCAACTAGTAGTATGGTCGCAAATTCCTTTAGTCTACTGAGTGAGTCGATTAGATTCTTTGCTAGAAGAGGGCTCAAGCCTTCAGTTGGTTCATCGATCAACAACAGATCATTTTCATTCATTAATGCTCGGGCTACCGCAAGCATTTGCTGTTGACCGCCCGATAAAGTTCCTGCTTTCTGTTTCATAAACTTCTTCATGTCGGGAAACAAGTCAAAGATTAAGTCCAATCTGCTACTCATTTCTTCTTTTGAGGTTCCCTTCCTCATCGACACAATTAGGTTCTGTTCAACTGTTAGTGTTCCAAATATTCTTCGGGTATCTGGGACATATCCAATACCTTTGTTGACTATTTTATGAGTCGGAAGGTTTGAAATCTCCTCACCCTTGAAGAGAATCTTTCCTTCTCTCGGAGGGTGTATCCCAAGTATTGATTTCATAGTGGTGGTTTTACCAGAACCATTCCTACCTAGTAATAAGGTGACTTCTCCCTCGGGTACGACCAATGAGATTCCTTGCAGTATATAGAAGGAACCAATGTACACATGTGCGTTCTGTATTTCAAGCAAGTTCTTCATCTGTACCACCTAAATATGCTGTCAATACTTGTTCATTCTTCTGAATCTCTTTTGGAGGACCTCTTGCAATCAATCTCCCCTCTGATAAAACAAAGATTTCCTCACTCAGATTCATGACAATATCCATTTTGTGTTCAACTACTAGCAATGTAAGCTGGTCCCCATACGATTCTTTGACTCTCAGAATAGCTTTAATGACATCTGGAATTTCCTCAATAGCCATTCCTGCAGCTGGTTCGTCTAGCAAAAGGAGTCGCGGTTCGGTGGCAAGTGCCATCGCAATCTCGAGTTTTCTTTGTTCAGCGTGAGGTATTAGAGCAGCTGGGATATACAATCTTGTAGGATCAAGGCCTACAATTGTTGCGATATCAAGTACTTTCTCATGGAACTTATCATACGAGCTGGCTTTCCTGAGCATTCCCATGAAATTCACTCTTGAGCCACTGCAACCTTGTGCTGCCAACCGGATATTTTCGAAAGTTGTCTGATACGGGAAGATGTTCGTGATTTGATAGGACCTTGAAATGCCCTGTCGTGTCCGTTGATGCATTGAAAATCCAGTGATGTCCTGGCCTTCAAAATATATTCTCCCAGAGGAAGGCGGAAACACTCCTGTAATTAGGTTGAAGAAGGTTGTCTTGCCCGATCCATTTGGGCCAATTATTGCTTTTATTGGAGTGCTGATGCTTCAGCTTCGAAATCGGCTACGAGAGCGTCGTATGATGACATGATCTCTTCTAGTTGGGTGATAGCCCAAGCTTC
>JAEORG010000457.1 GCA_016841005.1 Candidatus Thorarchaeota archaeon
CTTAAGAACTTGTGCACAGCGGACCTTATTTAGTGACGAAGGGAATAATGATGGTTACTCATCATTGGAAATATCCTTCGATTTCTTAGTGTATTCCAACAATCTTGTATTATAGGAGAGTAGTCCAACGTAGAATAATGATCCAAAAACCGTATACCATTCAATAATTGGTCCACCGATATAAACCTCGAGAGGCAGGCTCAACAGTGTCATAATGATACCATAGAGTCCTATCACTTTGATGAATCTATTATGGAAGAAGAGGGCGATGCTGATGAGAATCAAGACAATGAAATTTAGAATGAAAAAGGTGGAAGATGCGGTCATGTGAGGACTACCTTGATCTTCGGAAAAGACACCTATCAGGATCAAAGCGACTGCAGCACACACTCCGATTATTTGCCCTACGACTAGTATCCCATTCACATCTCTATTATCAGTATACCAACTTCGTAGGCCTACAAAAAAGGGTACTAGGGCAATACCTGTCAAGATGCAACCCAAATTGTAGAAGTAGGCGCCAAGAGGGGCGTAGTCAAAATTCCCAAGACGACTTAGATAATGAGTCCACGGAGCGAAAGTATAGGGATATAATGCCCAAGCTGTGATTGTAAACGCGCAATAGAGTACAATGATAAACAATCCACTGACACTTGAAATAGGATATCTGAGAACTCTTACCTTCAATCAAATCACTCCTTCTGCGTTCAGTCATTTGAACCTGTGTCCATTAAACGAACCACAAATGCCGTTCTAATTTGATTTTTGGTTGTACTTGCATCGCGAAGAGAGAACTGGCCTCTTAGTGATTCAGTCAATATTCTCGCGGCCATCAGTCCCAAGGAATTGCTACTGTAAATATCCGTTTCAGAATTATACATTCTGAATCGCTCACCGTGTCTGACCCAGTGACCTGGAACCTGAAGGATAGTTTCCCACCAATTGGTACCGCCTTGAAGAGTGTGTACGATATTGACAGCAATGCTTCTTTCATCAAGAGAGTATTCTAGCGCACTATAGAGAATATTCAAGAAGACATGATAAAGAAGCTCATTTGCCAAGACAAGTGCTTCATCAGTTTCTGGTTGGAAATCTATCGTGATTTTATCTGAGAGACCTTGTTGGGTGAAGGTATCAAGAGCACTCACAATAGTCGAAACCAGGTTTGTTGGGTGAAGCTCCAGACGCTTTCGGCGCTCTGTTTCAGTTAATAACCTAACATTATTGATCAGCTGTTCAGCAAAAGAGATTACTCTAGAGCCATCACGAGAAACTCTGATTCGTTGTCTATCATCAAGATTACTTGAACTGAGCAGTTCAAGAGATGTTAGAATCATCTGATTGTAATTGGTTATGTCATGCATCAATAAATCTGCCATTAAATCAGCTTTTGCTCGCGACTCCTCTGATTCATAGGTTTCTTGGATATACAACCATGCAAGGACCGGAGGACCTGCTAGCAATCCTACGAATAAAAGTGACTCTGATACCCACCAACCAGTACTCCAATAGGTGTAATAACTCTTCAATATATTTGGTAAAATCCACATGGCTAGGAAAACCACGATGAATAGATCGACAGAACTACGACCTCTTGATTGGTTTGCCAAGATAAAAATCAGAAATGAAAGGGCTAAAATGATTATCAGATTCGTTACTAAAAGAATTGTGGGACCTATAGCGCTATTCTGGAGCTGGGGATATGTATCTACCACGAATATGTTAACAAATTCGCCAAAAAGAACAGAAGCGATGGTTAGACCATATGCTATTGCAAGTTTTAGTAATAGGAATGAAGGTGGTTCCGGTCTTGGTTGCTTTATCGTCCACTGAATTGAAACCAACAGCAAGAAAAGTGTAAGCAGACTTCCTCCGATGAACGAAATTAGAGGCTCATTATACGTGGGATTTTCCACCAAGAATACCTGCATCACCGACAAGGTTGACCAAAGACCAAAGAGTAGAATCAATGGATAGTAATTCCAACTAACTTTTCGTCGTGAATGTAGATACAGAAGAATCGCCATCATCCCTGCCAAAGATGCTGCACCAATATGTATGATAGAGAAACCCAAAATATTCAACGTGCTTTCTATAACACTCGGACCCATTGATTCTATGATTATTGTGAAGAGGAACGGAACGTATGCCATTAGCATAAGGCCAGCTCCAAGGGCATATGCAGCTCGACGACTGAAGCCTACACTCTTCAAAAACGGGATACTCAGTGATAAGCCTAGTAATAGGAATGATGCAATTTGGAGAGACTCTGCTAGCACCCAATTCATCGTTGCTGTAAGTAGGCCTATTACAATCATAATGGCTGAAGACGCAATCATGAGCAAAGCGCTAGCAAAATAGCCTATATCGATGGCGAGATTTTGAGGTTTAATTCTCAGGCTAAGGTATAGTGAAACAAGGATGAATACCATTGTAGCTAATCCAAAGATCAGTGCTAAAACCGGCAAAACGCTTGAAGGTAGTACAAAAGAAATAATGTACCACACAAGACCATACATTGCAGCTGGAAATAATGAAATACCCACTATAACAGTCCAAGTTTGCTTTTGCTGTTTTATTAATTGGGGCCTTGTATAGCAAAGTGATGATGCGAGGAATAGAAAACCAATAAGTGTGAATTCGAATATGTCTAATACTCCATTAGTAACAGTATATTC
This sequence comes from Candidatus Thorarchaeota archaeon, assembly GCA_016841005.1. The sequence continues at coordinate 2,679 of JAEORG010000457.1, forward strand.
TATTGTAGGTTCGCTAAGAATGAATAGATTTTTGGCAGCACTCCCTCCATGAATAATCATCATGAAGAAGAATGCTGATGTCATAATGAGATGAGCACGTAGGGATTTCCTGATATAGGCAAAGATACCTATAGCTGCAGGAACTGAAACCCAATATGTTAGCAATGAATGAACACTCGCCCTAGCTGCAGGGCTGTATGAAACAATTCCACCAGGTCCGATGAAGAAGACTGAAGCAATAATCGATAAAGGAACAAGAACAGCAACCTTAATGATGGAGCGGCCTTTTTCCTGCATCAATTCATGCCTCGTTTAGGATATCAACATGATATGCCAATGAAAAATATTTCTTGCGTAGCCTATCAACCCTCTGATATGGATGAAATCGTTATTTTTCAGTTTTAATGACCACTACACTCTTGTTTCCATAACATTGAGAGCTGACGCACATGTCCATCCTGCGGGTCAAGTTTCTGTGCATGTTCTAGAATTTTCTTCGCTTCATCGCATCGCTTCATCATACAAAGATAGACTCCCAGATTTACCCAGGACTTCACATCATCAGCTCCGAACTTAGTCGCACTGCGTAGTGGAGCTTCTGCTTCCTTATGCTTGCCCATCTCGATTAGAAGCACACCGAGATCAGACCAGGCTCGATAGTGTTCTGGGCTATAATCGACTGTCTTTCGAAAAGCAGCCTCAGCATCTTGCATTCGTCTTTGTCGGTCATACAGACAAGCCAGTTGATACCACGCATTTACATAGTCTGGCTTATGCTTAATGACCTGTTGCAGAGCATATTCACCTTCTTTTTCGTTCTCTTGAGCAATTAACGCCTTTCCTAGATTCATCCATGCAATATGATTACTTGGTTCCTCATCCACAATAGTCTGAAGGATTTCCTGAGCTTTTTGATGTTGGCCAGTATCGACTAGAACTGCTCCTAGATTGACACGAGCAAGTACGTGCTTCGAATCAAGGGAA
>JAEORG010000458.1 GCA_016841005.1 Candidatus Thorarchaeota archaeon
AGGTTTCACTTTGTATAAGGTCACTTACATCTGGTAAAATTTTCCTAAGAGAATTTATCAGGTGTTTTACTGTTTCGCAAATTTTCTCAAACCCTTCTTGTCCCCACAAACGTTGTTTATTCGCAAAGAGACATCTACCTCCACAAACTTGGAACTCGTCACAAGATGGACAGGGCTCGTCTACTTTCATGATATCTTGAAGATGTGAAGGATCTGTTCTCCAGATGTCCCCTACCAGAGAGAAATCCCAAGCTGGTGAAATTGGACACATTCCAATCCGGCCATCTACGTGAATAGCAAAGGTGTCTAGACCCGAGCCGCATCGAAGCAATGATCCCTCATCTTTGAGAAGCGTGTACATTAGTGGTTTGAAAGGTACGATTCCTTCTACTACACCCTGTTGCATCCTCGCAAACCATAGTTCCACAAGTTTGGTAATTCCAGGATTATATGACTCGACCAACCACTTATCAAAATCTTCCCAATTACCCTCTGCGTCCCATACTACATTAAGTTGCCAATGCACATTCTTGAAGGTAGGTCTTCGAAGATTTAGTAAATGCGTAACCTCTCTATAGATATCACTCTCTTGAGAAACAGCCATTCTGGCAACTACATCACCTTGGTATCCAATTTCCTCAAGCCACTTCACATTCTCAATCACTCTTCTGTAAACACCACTTGAGCGATATCCATCTGTGACTTCTTCTCTTCCATCAATTGATACTAATATAGAATGAAAACGTTTGATATATTCTGCAGGTACTCTGTTTAGTAATAGGGCATTTGTCTGGAGCATGAACCGAGTACTGGGAAATCTATCCATCATTTTTGACATAAGCTCTATGCGAAGTAATGGTTCTCCACCATAGAACATTAACTGTGGAGATTCATCTTGCTCAATGAACTTTGCCAAGTCGTCTAAAGAATATTGGAGTTCAGTCACTGGACCCACGTCTTCACCACCATGACAGTACGAACAATTGAGATTACAATTTCTTGTCAGTACGATATGATAGTTCAACATATAGGCTCTCCAGAGATACGCCTCTCCCCATCTGATACTGCATAAAGCTTGCTCTAGCGACTAATTCATTGATGTCCTCAAATCATGAATTCTCTTCTCGAGTCTCTGAACTGTTCTTAGATATGTTCTCGAACCTTGTTCTGAAAGAAGCTCCTTCTCTTGGTTAACATATTGAAGTAACTTCTCTAATCTTCGTTGAGCTTCTCTATGTTTACCTTGCTCGATGAGATTCTGAGCATGTCGTTCCTCATGGATCAGCCATTGCATGAAATCGTGTGAACTATCCTCACCAACTACGGATTCCCTCCCATCGTAGAGCCAAGGCTTCTCAACATCATCCATTAAATCATAAGTCATGTCTTTTCGTGGTTCAACTCGAGTCTGTTCTTGGATGATGTCTGGTTCTTGAGTGACTATGACATCTTTCTTTGGTCTTGGCTCTCTCTTTATTGAATAGAGACCAATTCCAATCACTGCAACTGCTAATACCAGAACGATGTAGATTCCATAATAGAGAATCGGTTCATGGGGTGGAACTACTGCACTTAGAGGATCGAAACCAAAAGATGCTTCCCAACCATCTGGGAATGAGTCCAGATCTGTATCAAATATGTTAACATCTGTGCCAAGTTCGAAGATTTCAGACCCATCAGTTGCGCCATCTAGGTCACTATCTGCGACAATTGGGTTGGATGAATATACAAAGATTTCTTCGTAATCTGAAAGTTCGTCTTGATCACTATCAGTTGAGTTTGGGTTTGTATGATAGATAATCACTTCATCGTAATCTGAGATGAGGTCATAATCGGTGTCATTTAAAGCTGGGGAACTACCATAATGATTAACTTCCATACCATCAGGCAGGGAATCATGATCACTGTCAGCCAAAAGAGGATTTGAGCCATAAATCAGAACTTCCTGACCATCAAGCAAAGAGTCCATATCCGAATCATTGTTTCTAGGGTCTGTATTGTATTCATTGATTTCTAAGGAATCGAGCAGAAAGTCTGAATCAGTATCCGGATTTGATCCTGATGTCATGTAAATGTAGGTCTCTTCGAAATCATCTAACCCATCAAAATCCGAATCTGTGAGAGTTGGCGAGAGACCCAACATAACCTCGTTCCCATCGAGTATCAAATCATGGTCGGTGTCGTTGTTGAGGTTCGATGTTCGATAGAATCTTTCTGAATACACTGATAGCATATCTCTATCTGCATCTAAAATTTCCATTGAACCAACATGCGAGAAATCACTTGCACCTCCTTCCCCTTGCCAAAAGATGCGATTTCCTGAGTTTTTCAATTGAATCGAATATAGTGTGCCATCCAAGCATCCCACAACAAGATCCAATGTTGAATTTGTCCCCATATCACCGATAGATATTGCAGAATCAATAGGATTTGGAAATGATATGTCCCAAAGAGGAATATCTTGTGAGTTAGTGAAGGCCGAAATAGTCCCTTCAGCAGTACCAACAAGAATCTCCAACGCTCCATTCCCTGTAACATCTACTGTAGTAGGATTAGCGATAATTGCTGCTTCAAGATATCTGACCCAACTGTGAGCTCCATCACTTCCTCTTATGGAGTGTAACTCACCAAGGTCGTTTCCGAATAGAATATCGTATTCCGACGGTTCTGCATTATACAGTGAAAGTGCAGTAATGCTACCTTCATAGTTTTTTGTAATCCATAGACTAGAGCCGTCCCGACCATCAAGTGCGACTATCCTACAAGCAGATACTCCCAGAATTATGTCTATATACGAGTCCGCATTCAAATCGGCCGCAACCATTTCATGAACACTATATCCAGAAACCGATTCCTCCCAAAGGGATAAACCTGTAGCTCCTGAAATTGCTGTAACATCTCCACCTGAATCACCAATAATAACATCAAGAACGCCATCGTGGTTTACATCTACAATAACAGGTGAACAGGTTATTCCATATGTTGAAGCGTAAATCCAAAGAGCCCTTCCCGAAAGCCCTTCAAGTGCATAAACATAACCAGAAGATGTAGCTGCTATCACTTCTGTTGTTTCATCATCGTCAAGGTCAACAATTACTGGAGATGCCCGGAGGTATCCCTGGATTTCCGTCATTGCTGAGGTTGAAGTTGTCACTGTTACAGTAAGTGAATATAGACCAGATCCACTGTAAGCACGAACCATCAGATACCAAGTTCCTGCACCAGGATTTTCAATTAGAAGGTCTTCTCCTGTTGTTGAATATCCCCTGAAATCGTAAGATGAAATCGTAGGAACATATCCCAATCCTCCGTATAGGTCGAAATCATTACTACCACAGTCTAGAACAAGATGCATACTAACAGTACTTTCGGGAACTTCAATGCTATGAACTTCTTCATCTCCAGGAGCAGAAAGAGAATTAGTAAAGAGAGTGATCTCATCTTCTACCTCTCCCTCGTATTCAACAACCACCCCGAAGTCATATGGTCCTGTTCCACTATATGAATGCACCATGAAGTTCCAAGTACCTGACTCGGGTGTCGTGACTGTGATGTCTTCACCAGTGCCAGTATATCCTCGGTAATCGTAATTTGATGTGTCAGGTTCATATTCATGAGCAATGTATAGATCGTAATCATTATCTCCGCATTCAAGTATTAGACGCATTCTTTTTGCATTCTCTTCTACGTTGATTGAATATCTGTGTAAATCGCCTTCATAATTCAGAGTACCTGTCCAATGGAATTCCTCTTCTGGAGGGCTCCAGAATCTGGAACCGTCTTCACCATTGAGAACGTAAATATTCCCTCCTTCACTTCCAACCACGACTTCGGGATTATTGTCATTATCTAAATCACCAACAGCAGGTGAGCAACTGATCCTGTCTAGTGAAGTGTATTCCCAAAGCTCTGTTCCATCTTCTCCATTTACAGAGTAAATTCCCCCTTCCATTGTACCAAATACTGCCTCTAATAATCCGTCACCATTCAGATCGTACAGGGCGGGTGTTGTTTCGATAGATGCTACAGTAGAAAATGACCAACTACTATCAAATCCCTCAGTTGGAATTACAACCTGATTACCAATCTCATTGATGATTAAATATGTAAGAAGCCCACTTGCTAGTATGAGTGCAAATATTCCTATGGCACCTTTTCTTCTGTTCATGTGGTTGGCCCTCAAAAGAGGTGAGTAAACTTCTATGCATTCCTCACTAACTAGTGATAATGTTTCTGGCAATATATCCCTTTAGACAAGTTTGAGCTTCCAAAGGCGATAGGATTCAAACCAACCAAATAATGCACCTATGGCTCCTACAGCTATTGCGATGTATCTGTCGAATATACCGATAGAAGTGTAGAATGAAAGAATAACATAGGCCAATGTGAATACTGTGAAAAAGAAAGCGACAAATGTGTAACGTGGAAGGAGTACTCCTCTGTACCCAACGAAATTTCTCAAGACTCCAACTTTCACTAGCCGTTTTAGCTCGTAATTGTTCTCTGGACTTTTTAAGATAAGATCCATATCCACAAGTTTAGAAAGATGATGGCTAGCAACTGATGGGCTTGACATTGAGAGAGCTCTCTGAACTTCTCTCACACCAACAGGAATACCTTGTTGAATCATGTACCAATATACCCGAAGTGTATTACCCTTAAGCTCTGATTCAACCTCATCAGCAATCGATTTGTCATCCAAGGCCAATACCCATGTTGTTAGTTTCTAAGAGCCAAATAACCCCTTCTCTTTCAGCCACTGTTCTAAAATCTGAACAATGTGTTCTATACCATGGTACTAAGTACAATTAGTACAATAATAGATGTATGATTCTCATAGGTGTAATTAGAGCAATAGATAGTACTACTAGAAGGAAGATGATGGCAGGAAGTCTTGCCGCTTCAATGCTCGCTGTTAGTCTCGTTGTTTCAATAGGCTTCTTTGGTGGTATCTTTAATACTACTCCTTCTGGATCTTACACTCCAACCTATGGAGAAATAGTTACAATTACTGATACTGTATCAACTGCATTTGCAGATTATATTCCGTATAGCGAAGAATTTACCTTGAATGCACCAGTATACTCCGTTGCTCTAGGGTTGGCAAATGTGATAAATGCCGCTAGCTTCCCAGACCTAACTCCTGAACAAAAAGCACTCATTGAACAGAATGGATTTGTAGTAATTCCTCAAGACACCTATGATCAAATCTATGATATTTACAAAGCCGATGAGGATGACAATATCCCCATTTTCATTACAAGTGATGCTGTCCTACATGCATTTCATGTCTGCTATGACCTTGCCCTTCGACAGGCTGAAGTGTACTCATTCTGGAGTCTTCTTGGCAATCTGACGTTTTCGATGTTGGAGGATTCCTATAATCTATATCTTGATGCACCTGAAGGTCTATGGAAAGAAGCAGCCCTACGGAATCTAGCCTATTTTACAGTTGCTGCATACTTGCTCGATAATACAACAACGGTTCGGTCTGAAGTAGCTTCTATGGTGAACCCTGTTCTAGACCTAATAGAAGAACATTCTCAAGTCACTAAAGATTGGTTCATGGGATACAAAGAAGACTTTACACAATTCGTACCAAGAGGACATTATACACGTAGTGAAACACTGAGTAAGTTTTTCATGGTGATGATGTGGTATGGTCGAACTCAGTTCAGACTTCTTGATGAGATTGGATTACAACATACCCCTCAAGCTATTCTAATAGCTATGTCACTCAATAATCCAGTATCTGGTCTTGGTATCTCATTATCTGGTTACGAAGTCTGGGATGCAATCTATCAGCCAACAGTGTTTTTTGTAGGTGCTGCAGATGATCTCCTTCCCACTGAATATAATCAGTTAATCAGTGAAATATATGGACCTTCCCCCACTTGGTCAACTCTTCAGGATGAAAATATTCTAACCCAGTTCATAGAAGCAGCGAATGAGCTCCGGGAACCGTTAATCCTTGGTTCTCCAATCAATGATACAGATGATCTCAACGTGACAAAGGGAATGCGACTAATGGGTCAACGGTTTATCCCAGATAGCTACATCCTATCACAGCTTGTCTATGACAATGTTGGGACTCGCCTCAATCCTAGGTTGATGCCAAAAGGTCTAGATGTGATGGCAGCTTTTGGTTCAGAGAGGGCGTGGGAACTCCTGGATGATCAGAAGGAGTATGAGAACTACGTTGAACAGATGACAATGCTCCGATATATGATTGGAAACATGACAGATGAAGATTGGACAAAGAATCTGTATTATCTCTGGCTCTATTCATTACTTCCTCTACTCACAGAGCCTGGAGATGGGTATCCGTTCTTCATGCAGAACCAAGCATGGGTGGATAAACAGCTGAATACTGCATTAGGGTCTTGGACTGAACTACGACACGATACAATACTCTATGCAAAACAATCATACACTGCTGAATTAACTTCAATGCCACCTCCAGCTGCTGGATATGTGGAACCAGTGCCGAGATTGTATTCTCGATTAGCCTCACTTTGCAATATGATGGGTACAGGTCTAGAATCAAGGGGTCTATTATCGGATGATATGGAGATGCGATTAGATATGCTTGGTGAATTCCTTCTCCAATTAAAATCGATTTCTGAGAAACAACTTGCCAATATTCCACTGAACTCAACAGAGGACGATCTCTTTCGAAGTGCAGACACGATTCTATCCTTAGTTGCATCTTATCCAGAGGATAGTGTACTCACATCCGATGCTGACAAATTCATGTCTATCATCGCCGACGTCCATACGGATACGAATAGAATGGAAGTATTAGAAGAGGCAGTTGGTGATCCATTATTCATTATCGTTGCTGTAAGTATCAACGGATATATTCAGCTTGCCCGTGGAGGTACTTTCTCATATTACGAATTCAAACAGCCAATTGTAGATAGGTTGACAGATGAGGGATGGAGAGAGATGTTGGACCAAGACTTAGCTCCGGATTATCCCTCATGGACAGAGAGTTTCATTTCAATAAACCCAATCACCTCTATATTCTACGTAGCAGACGCTCCTCGAAGTAGCAAGTAATCAAGTGTGTTGAGGGTGGTACAGTCACACCCTCAACGTTATCCTTATGTCCTCTTAGGAATCTCTTTGATTGTGATTCAATCATGCGATATGGGAATCCTTTCCTTACATTAGTTGTTTTGATGTTGGTTGTATCTGCAATCCCCGCAGGTTCAACTACTAACGTGGATCTAGTATCTTCTCCCATGTCATTAGCAGGTGAAGGTCTAGTAGAAGGAGTACCATATGTCTGGCAAGAGATGAATGGATTTTGTGCCTGGGCTGCAACATCGATTGCCTTCCAAGCAGCTGGTGTTGATGCAGATTTGCATGATATATTTGCCCTCACCTCTATTGGATTCTCATTCGGGTATATTCGATATAATGACACACTGCTGATGTTTCCGGGTGCCCTCTATGACCAAGTTGGACCTGTCGATTTCGTTGCAGATATGTATGGAGTGAATTATACGCAGTTCATAGCAGACTATACACCTGGGGCTGATCAAGCAAAACAGGTCTGGGAGTCTCAGGGCATTAATGTTGGATTTCTTTCGGGCGAAACTGATGCTTATAATTTGATGCGTTCTACCATTGACTCTGGATATCCTCTTCTAATCAGTGTTGATCCTATTTGGCTACCTGCACCAGATTATGATGTGTTACGAGAATCCGGCGCCTCTGGAGGAGGACATGGCATTCTGATCGTAGGTTACAATGATACCTCAGGTAGTGCAACGATAATTGATCCAGGTGTGGGCTCCTTTGGGGATAACTTTGGCTACCCTGATGATGGACGTGGGAACTATACAGAAATACTGTACACTGCGCTCAACAATGCGTGGGCTCCAAGATATTATATTAGCAGCGTCTTCAAACCTCAAGGAGCTCCTTTGAGCGACAGATCGGATAGACTTGGAATGTTAATTCGTGACAAACTTCTTGGTGTTGGTACAACTTACTCCCCCTCGGGTACCAATGCATATCTTTGGAGCTATGGAGAAGCAGGTTTCAGGAAGATGGGAAATGATTTCACCCCCAGTGTTCTTCAATCATATCTCTCAGTGTTTTCGAGCACAATCTTCGACACTCCCGAAGAGGAACAACAATTCAAGTCTACACTCCTTCTGCTTATTGGACTTGGAGCTGAATCAACTATTTCATTGCAATATTTGTCCTACAGAACTGCATTGGAAAGACTACCTAAGTTTTTGAATGAAGATTTGAGTACCTTTCTGGATAGTGCAGATGATGCTTTACCACACATGGCGGCAATTTCATCGAATGCTACAATGATTTATCCCGGCAATCTCACTGTTCTTGATGCTCCAATCTCTACAACGTTTTTTGACATAAGTCAAGAATATAACTCTACAGGAGATCTAGAAGTAGCTCTAAATAACCATGCAGCTGAGCTTGCAGAGATATCTGGACATCTTATCGCAATTGCAGACTCATGGCTTGCTGCCGGAAATGCCCTCGTTGAAATCTGGCCAAACGACCCTCTAGTACTATATGGTCCTTTGATAATCGTCGCAGGG
>JAEORG010000459.1 GCA_016841005.1 Candidatus Thorarchaeota archaeon
CAGCAGCAAATGGCTGTTATCAAATTGCTTGAGGACACCATCAACGAAGGCATTGAGTCTGGGGAATTCAGAAAGGATGTTGATGCTAACAGCGTTGCTACGATTCTGATAAGCGCAATTGGTGGCCTCTCTAATCTTATGGTAACCGCAGGTATAAAGTTCCAATGGGATATGATCAAAACTGCTTTAGTAACTACAGTAAGAGTTGGAATCACTAGACGAAATTAGTCTACTCGATTTTCTGAACCTTTCATTCATTTTCCTCGAACAGACGCCTAAGCTCTGTTATGCCTGGCCAATCAAATAGATTATTCGAATATAATACAAGTGTCGATAGTGATTCTACAAATGGTGCCCTTTTTACAACTCTCGCAATAGACTCGATAGCTTCAAGATCCTCCACAACGAACCTCGCAAAAACAACAGGGGATGTAGCACTAACAAATGGTGACCAGAATTCTAGAGGAAATTTATTCCGAAGCCAATCTATGACAACTTTGTGATTGGAATTCTTTTCATCCCACTCAATTCGTAATAGAACCTCATTTAGCCCTCCTTTACTAAGATTCCACAAGACTGCAAAACGAATTCCTTCACCTTCCTGTAGCTCGGTTATTGTCCTTCGAACTCTTCTTGCGGACAGTCCCGATTGCTCTGCAATCTCCACGATGGATATACGCGGGTTGTCAACTAGATACTTCAGAACCCGTAGTTGAAGTTTTGTCAACGTGACTTTATGTCCTCTCGGATAAAGAAGCACGTGGATGTCTGTATTTGTAACTGGTTCCAATGTTCTGATGAATGCACCAAAATCTGATAGAGATTGAAGACCACTTGTGACAGCAAAGACAACATATAATCCTCCTTTGCCACAAGCAATAGAGCTCATCTGGATTACAGAAGGATTGTTACCCACCTCTTCGATGAAATCTTCTTCATATTCTGACCCTTTTGTTTGCACTATAGCTAAAAGAAGATCAGAGTCAATCATCTCAAAGTTAAGGGTTGTAATGAAGCGATCAATTACACCTTGCTCTAGCAATTTTATGACCCGCTTTTTGACAGCAGTGGCTGTTAGGTTTAGTTTTTCAGCCATTTTTTGGTATGTCATTCTACAATCTGAGTCAAGTGCTAATATGATTCGCTTATCGATGTCATCCATAGATACCACTTCATCCAAAGATGCAATATGCGTTCAAATCCTATCCATTTGTGTTTCGGTGTAGCCTATTGAAATGAAGAGCTGTTTTCCGAACCTGCAGGTGTAGGCCATTTCATATTCAATTCAGGAGAACTCAATTGTGTGAAGTGGAAGATGCCATTCGATTTGAAAGAGAAATACATCAAAGCATTATCTACCCTTGAAGATCAAGATGGCTCCGATGAAGTGACAACATTGATTCACCGGACACCTTGGGTCCGTATCCTACTTGAACATGACCAACAAGAAAGCGATTCATTTTCTATTGAGGTCGAAATGTCTCTTCCTGAATCAGCTGAAACTAAAGAGGTCGACGCCTCTGACCTTATAGATAAACTCACTGAGCATTTGCGTTATCTTCAGAAACTCAGGGATGTTGGTTTTGAGTTGTCAGTTATTGGTTCTGGCTGTATTTACTGCGCATCCAAAGAACTTCGCGAAACCCCAGAAGATAACTTATTTACCTCGCTACAACCTCCTAAGACTGTTTGAATACGGTCTTGGTGGAGCTCTTGGATCCAATCGATAAGCAAATTCTTCTTGCCCTGGATGAGAATTGTAGACTGTCATACCAAGCGTTGGCTGAAAAACTTGGTCTGACTGCCACAGCAATTAGAAAAAGAATTGATCGACTACTAGAGACTGGCGTTATTGAAGAGTTTTCTGTGGTCTTGAGACCCGCGATGATGGACTCGGATTACCTAATTGCACTAGTTCATACCGATGGTTCTGAGGATGAGGACCAGTTCATGGATTTGATTGGTTCCAATCTCATGGTCATTCAAGTAGGCCCCATAGTAACTGATAGGGGTCGGCTTTACTTTATCCATTGCGAGTATATGGGTGCAGAGGGGCTTCAGAATCTTGGAGCATTCCTACGTTCACTTGAATCAGTATCTGAAATTGAATTACACACAATTTTAACCTCGCGCGGTGAAAAGTTCGAGATCAAGAACTTGCACCTTCGAGTGTTAAAACTTCTACTCGAGGATGCACGTATGCAGGTTAGTGAACTTTCAGAGCTCACTGGTCTTACAGCACGACGGGTGAGCAGAGCGATTCAGGAGATGCTTGATAGTAATGCGTTCTGGTTTGCAGTTCGGTGGAACCTAAGCCTCGGGAGAAGTACTGAGTTCTATCTCAAGGTAAGGTATGATGAACAATCAATTAAGATGGATGAGATAAATGAGTGGTTCCGCAATACTTTTCCTGATGCATACTGGTTCTCCTTCTACTCCGCCATGGAACCAATTCTGTTTGCAAAGTTCGTGACTGAGCACTTCCGGGATGCTGAAAAGATATCTAGGATAACGAAAAATGCGACTTTTTCGTTGTCTGTTGATGTTCTTCTATCTTACCCTGTCAAGAAGTTTCCAAGACTAGGGCGAATCCGGATTGAAGAGATGATTCAAGCAGCTGGTTTGTGAGGACCAGAATTCATAGAATCTGAGGGATTCAGTGGCGACGACAACATGTTATTTCACGAAATCTGCAAATTATGGTTCTACCTTCTCCTCTCTTTGTGTTGAACAAGACTTTTCTCCGTCC
>JAEORG010000460.1 GCA_016841005.1 Candidatus Thorarchaeota archaeon
ATCTATGAATCTCTTTACATGGCTTCTTGTAAACAGATGCTTGTTTCTGAACGAAGCAAACCTCGAATTGACTACAGATACAATCTTATCAATTTCTGATTCATTTATACATAAGCCTTCGTTTTTCTTGATATCTTCTCTTGGAGGTATGGATGAAAATACTACAAGTGATTCTTGATTGTTCCATCTCTCCCAAAGCTGAAGTAGAGGCCCCTTTTTGTCATATCTATAGAAAAGAGCAGCAGGCGTCCAATGTTGTTTTGAAGTTATTAGCTTCGCTTCAGCTATTATTTTTTCCCCATTACCTCTGTGGAAAACCGAGTCTTCATAGTTTTCTCCTTCAATGCTGAATACCTCGATGTTTCTCGATAACACAAAAGCGATTGCTGAAAGGAACTGAAAGTTGTACTGTTGTCCTCCATGAGTCCTCGTCATATATTTCCACCAGTTACTCCTCATTTTCAATAAAAAACGTAAGAAATTTCGTGCCCTCTCTAAGTAATTCATGAAGTAATTCCATAGATGTTTCTTCTTCCTTTGACAAATATCCTTGAAAGGTTTCTCTAACTAGAGATGCAGAGAAGAAGACTTCAGCAGAGTACGACCCCGCAGACTGTTCAACATCAGTCTCTGTTGCTAAGTAATGATTCTTCAGAAGAGTCCCAAGATTGAATGCTACACCTTCGTTTGGAATACTTGAAAAGGATACACTCAGGTCTGGTTCATCAAGTATGATTTTTAGGCAAGGCGATGCAACCATCCCTCTCCTGTTCCACCGTCCAGGTCTCTTATAATACACTCTAAATCCTCTTTGGAATTTATTTGCATCAAGTCTATCCATTAATGCCTTCAAAACATGTAACACATCAGTCTGTAGTCGAATATCCATAGATACTGTGGTGGGATTAATCGTGAATGCTGTTTCTATCTCTTCATGATATAATTGGTCAAGAAAAATAACGTCACCTGAATCATCGATACTAATGTCTGGAGATTCAGGTCTTTTGAAGTCGTCTGGTGCATAGGAATAAAATAAATCCAGAAACTGATCTACCTGTGTTTCCGACCATACACTCTCTTCATCCCAGAAGAAGTCCTCCTCATCGTGTTTCTTGAAAAATTCTCCCACTTCATTGTAGATTCGTTGAATTGTTCTTTGAGGTGGTGCTGGGATGTGTTCGTCAACTCTTGACCTCAACACAAGTAGTAATCCAATATATGCTCTTCTTACTCTCCCTTCTATTCTATCCTGTACTTGTTGACTTGAATTGAGAAACAACCTTTTTGGAAGAGCAAGGTATGCCTTATGGCAAAAGGCCAAACTACTCACAGACTGATTGATTATTCTCTGATCGTCACGTACTCTTTTCTTCGCCTCTATTCCGATATACTGTGGATTGTCAAGTTCGTCATAGGTCCTACCTATTAGATCTGGAATGTATCCCTTGTCTGCTGGTGTGAACTTGAATGGTTTCTCATTGACTGCATAAGCTGTATCACAATCTGCCTTGTTGAGTAGCCAATTTCGAAGCAGCGGATACATTTCTTCTTCATCATCAAAATCTCCGGACACTTCTACCACCAATGTATGGTGAATCAAACCTTCGTAAAGGTGTTGCTATCATTGATGAGTGTCGCGTTTGATTTATTAGAGAATGCACACATAGAATGAGTGTAGGAACTGGAGTTTGTCCACAACTGGCGAACACGCAGCGTATTTTTGTAACATGCCCTAATTACATAACTCTTCCTCCTACCACAAATACGACCGAGTGATTTGTTTTTATCATCTCAATCTTCAATACATCTTAGACGGATATGAAATGAAAATTGAAGGGCTTGACAACATAATAGTTCTATATCAAAGGGAACTAGATTCACGATGGACACTGCTTGAAAAGAAGTATGCTTCGGTCAGGAGTAAAATCTTCTTTACCCTACTCTTAATGCTTAATGACTTTTCGAAGAAACTGTATGATTTAGATAACTTGGATGCAAGTGACTACCTAAGAATTCCAATATTACTTCATACACTTGATGAATTCCTTGACAGAGGGGAAAATGCAATTTGTGTGTTTCCCGAATCTGAGGCTAATCACTATGCCAAGATAATAACTAAAGACTATCAATATCTTGGAGTTCTTCGAAATCGAATCGAACAAACTATAGCATATAATGAGGAAATCCTAGAATATTCTGAAATGGAATCACTCTATGAGATACCAATGAAATTAGAAGAGGCTTTCAATGATTTGTGCGGGAGACCATTGGGTGATCAGGATTGGGAAAAATACTGGGATGACTTCCTAAAAAGTTCAAAAATCGAGGATGAACTCAAGGAATTGTTCAAGTCTGAATTCCTGAAAGAACATGGTATCACACCGATGCAGCTATATAGATTTGAAAAATATCTGCAGAGTGAAGTGAGAAATGCTCCAGATAAGCAAGCAATCCCTTTCTTTCAATTTACGTCTGAAGGTCTATCTAGCAGAGCACAGGCTGAAATGCAAAAGGAAGGGCCGATAGATCCATTGAAGGTTGAATCGTTTCTTAGGAAGTTGGAGTATAACTCCGAAAGGGACTGGGCTAGTTCCCCATTCCTTCGAGTAGAGCTTGACCAAAATGAATTGATTACTGTTATACTTCCATCAGTCTTTCTTGGAAACGTGCTAAGTGGTGCATGGCTTCAGAAGACCATCAGAGGAACCAGAACTGAAGGAAGACGGAACAAGGAGTATGGAACTCTCTTTGAGGAATATGTAAGAGAGATACTTCGAAGACAGGGATTGTCGGTAAACAAGGGTAATCTACGGATCAAATCTCAAAGATTCCCAGAGATATGTAAGTGTACACACTCCTCTAAGATTGATATTGATGTTGTTGCTCAATCAAACACTCATGTCTATATGATATCATGCAAAGCAAAAGATTTGAATCTGGGACCAAAGCAACTACTTAGCTTTTTCCTATACAAATACAAGACGTTCTTTGATGATGTAATATGGGATTTGGATAAAGCCGGTGAAATTGCAGAATGGACGACATGCGTTGCTAAGTCATCTTCTGTTTTGACTAGATTTGGTTTTAACGGTAAGAAGCTAATTCCTATGTTTATCACCCCCGATGTAAGATCTCTCTCCTTGAACTCTGTAAGACAGTGGTGTATTGATGAAAGACTTGGGGAGAAGATACCTGACGCAGTGATCATACGTGCCTGTGAGCTAAAGGACTACGAATTCCCCGATGATAATCTATTCTGACTTCTCTTTGAGAGCATCAACGACCTCATTCTTAAAGCTCTCAAGGACTCGGTCAAGTTCATTCATGAGTATATCATAGGATGAAGGCTCTGGTAGTTGAGCTCGCTCAGCCTCTAGTGTTTTTAGCTGCTCCACCATATTGAAGATATCATAAACCAAGAAACCAATCACTTCAACTAAGGTTGGCAACTCTTCAACTAGATACAATAAGGTTGACTTCACTAGCTCACCAAATTGATGCAATGTTTCAGCAACTCTTAATCCAACGTTACTCAGCCATTGGATGACCTTTTCCAATCCTTGTTGCGTAGTATTCCTGAGTTCCTCAGATAGTGCCAACGCAAGAAAACCAAAGATCATAATCAGAAGAGGAACTATGGGCGGAACCTGTTTTGCTTTCTCTAAAACATAAGAGAAGAGGTACTTTCCAGCTCCATATAGTATCTTTCCAATCCCAATAATCGATTTAACAATCAAACCAACTATGATGCTGAGTAATACAAAAGCTGCAGGAAGTCCCCTCGCAATGAGCCATATCACAGTTGAACCCTGATGAACTCCTGTCACTATTTTTCCAATAGTTCCCATTTGCCAAATCTTGATGTTTGTGATATCTTCAAAATCCCTATCTGCCGTAAGAATTCCATGAGCCTTCTTCTGGAATGTAACAGCTAGAAACGCAACGTCCTTTGGGTCTCTTTTTCCAAGAAGCTTTTCAGATAATCTATCCACTCTCTGGTCGATGTCGTCTACATCCCTAACATATTCAAGAATTCTCCTTGCAGATGAGAGTGCATGTTCCCGTTTATTCTTAGAAATCTTCTTTTTGATTTTCTCTGTAATCTCAATTTCAAGTTTAGGTGGTGCATAAAGAATCAGGAATCCCTTCTTTACCATCTCCACCAATGAAGAATCGTATCCCTTAAGTTCTCCCAATATCTGCTTGAAGAGAATACTGGTGTCTAGAGTTATCTCTACACATGCCTTAGACCCCTCAGGAAGAAATACTCCATGTTCAAGAACACAGTTTCGGAGGTGACCAGGCATTCTAGTATCAATTGACTGTGAGAGATCATCCATGAATTTTCGATATTTCTTATGATTTCCACTCAAACTACTCCAATCTGATTCTTCAATCCTTTTGTATCGGTCTGGTGTATTAGCTACCACGATAATCCCTCTTGCACTTCGAGATAGAGTTGAGTTGATAAATCCTTAGTTCAAAGATGATGTACTTTGATGGAAACATTGATTGACTCTCAGCAACAACAATGCATGATATATCATGTCCTTCTCAGGAACTCCCATGATAAGG
>JAEORG010000461.1 GCA_016841005.1 Candidatus Thorarchaeota archaeon
AAGGATCCAGTAAAGAAGGGGAAGGTCTTCGCTGCCGCATTTGGACCGGGTATCACTGTTGAAACTGGATTAATGGAGAAACTAGAGTAGATTGATTTCACTTCATACGAACCACCTGTGCTCGAATTCGGACACATTCTATTGATGTCAGTCCACATGTATAAAGATACTAGGAAATCTCTATATATTCAAATTAACTGACGCAACCTCACTCCTGAATGGACTGGCAGAAGGATTTCTCTAGAATATCTTTGGTGAATTAAGAATGAGTAAAGTGGGCGAGGTACAGAATTTTATCACGAAAAACCTTAGAATCATTCTTGCTTTAGCCATTGTTCTATCCAATCTACTTTCAGTATTAATTCTAGGAACTAACTCTGTTATTGGAGTTCATGATACTTTTGATTCCAATTTGATCTGGTATAAAATTCTCGCTGACAGTGGAATGGTTTTTGCACCATCAGAGGCTATTGTGCCTGGTTATATGGGAGGGCTCCCTAGACTTTCTTTCGGCACAGAATTCTATCTATTATTCTGGTTTATTGCACTATTCGGAGTATGGGGTGGGTATGTACTCAACCTGGTTTCAATGCATATAGTAGGTTTCTTTGGTATGTACTTCCTTCTTAAGAAACACTTCCTCAAGGATAGTGAATATGATTTCATATGCCTTGGAATCGCGATATGTTTTGCAATTCTACCTGTGTATCCTCCTTCTGGGTTGTCTGTCGCTAGTCTTCCACTTGCTCTATATGCAATGTTAAATATCAAGTCTGGGGAAGCCTCAAAGATCGATTGGTTACTTCTTATCATTATTCCTTTCTACTCATCCTTAGTTTATTCATATTTCTTTTATCTGAGTGGCATTGGGATATACTGGCTGATTGATACTCTTCGGAATCGTAAAATCAATCTCCACTTTTTTTCATCAATTGTGGTTATGGTTGGGGTTTTTCTAATTGTGGAATATCGTATTTTACTAGATATGCTCTTTACTAATTGGTTCGTTTCTCATCGTGTTGAACAGGGTTTGAATAGTCTTACTTTAGAACAGTCACTGAGATTGGTTTGGACAAACTTTCTTGAAGGACATTATCATGCTGCTTCTTTTCAATATCCAATTATCATCATTTCAATAGGAATTGCATTACTCCTCCTCTTTCTATCACTCATTCCTAGAACGAGAATAATCATCGCTGATAATAAAGAACTGCTATCATCAATAGTAGGAATCTCAATTGCAATTGTAGCAGCAAGTATTTGGTTTGGACTTTGGCAATTATATATCTGGGTTCCTATAAAGATGGAAATCTCACTATTTAGAACATTTCAATTCGACAGATATTATTGGATTCAACCATTGTTATGGTATGTCGCATTTGCACTCTCATTATCTGTCATACGCAAAGGATTTGGGGAATACAAACCCCGAAAGATTCCGATAAGTCACATCATAATTATCACTTTGGTCATATTACAATTAGGCATCGTTTTTCCAACAAGTTGGGAAACTGTGTCTCGACAACCAGAATCCGTTACATTCAAAGAGTTCTATGCAATTGACCAATTTGCTCAGATTCGAGATGATATTGGATTACCTCAAGAATCGTACAATGTAATTTCAATTGGTTTACACCCTGTTATTGCAAAGTACAATGGTTTCTATACTCTGGATGGGTATTCGTGGAATTATCCTCTTGAGTATAAACATCGCTTCAGAAATATAATCGTCTATGAACTTGAAAAGAATGAAGTGTTGAGGGCGTATTTTGATGAATGGGGAAATCGATGTTATGCATTTATAGATGGACTTGACCCTTCAAAATTATACAGAAAGGAGAATCCCGTTACACTAAATAATGTCCAACTAAACAGCACTGCTCTAGACGAACTGCAGTGTTCATACATCTTTTCAGCAGTGAATGTTTCAAATTATGCTAGCAATAATTTGCAGCTTCTGCATGTTTATGAACATGAAGACTCAGCCTGGAGAATTTTTCTATATGAAGTTCAATGAGGTCTAGTATAATGTCTACTGTAGCTCATGTAAAAACCAAAGGGAACATTGTGCAGGATACTCGTAGAGCTATGAATTTAGCAAGGTGGTCTGACCATGTTAGAGGACAGACTGTCTTCGTAAAAGTAAACTACATGTCAGATCAGGTAATTCCAGGTCTATGTACCTCACCATGGTTGTTAGAAGGAGTTCTCCAAGAATTAACAGATGCAAATAGGAAAGTAATTGTTGGTGATGCTGATCTAGCTACAAATCAACAACTAGATCGAGCAGTACAAAATTGGGGGATCTTGGATTTATGTAAAAAATATGGTGTTCAATTCGTCAATTTATCACATGAGGATACAGAATCAGTAAGAACGCAAATATCTGATGTTGTACCAACTATACCAATACCCAAAATCATACTGGATGCTGATGACGTGATAACACTTCCAGTAGCTAAAACGCATTACTTGACTAGACTTACATGTTCTTTGAAGAATCAGTGGGGTACAATACCAAGGTTTCGGCAGCAATACCATCCAGTCGCTGATATAGTAATTCCAGAAATAAACAGAATTCTAAACATGGCATTAACAGTAATAGATGCAACCATTTGCATGGAAGGTGAAGGACCTAGGACTGGTATCCCAAAAGCTATCAATTCGATTTTTGCTTCTTCAGATTTAGTTGCTGCAGATACGTGTATTCAAGAAATGATGGGCTTGCCCGGAATTGTGAACCATATTCAGATTGCATCGAGATCGATTCCCAATTCCCAAATGCGTTATGAATTAGTCGGAGATTTACTTGAAAAACACCAATTTATTGAAGCTAAGAAAACCATCGTAACAAAGTTCGAAGAGATGTTTAGGAAGTTGCCTCTCATTAATACAGTTCTCTTCAAGACAGGACTATTTGCAATTCCAGCAAGATTAGCAACTGAATACAATACCTTCTACTATTTCAGGAGA
>JAEORG010000462.1 GCA_016841005.1 Candidatus Thorarchaeota archaeon
AGTTCCAGTACCATCAGTTCCTGCGTCATAGTATGTTCCATTGTTCCAATCACCGTCAAAAACAGACCTAAAGTATGCAGTGACATCTGTGTCAGTCATAGCGATACTCCACTCCCGGTTTGCTTTGCCATCAGATTCTGGAAAACTGGTCTTTGCCCAATTTCCTGAATGAACTATTGTAGTGTCATTGTCTATAATGATGAATTTTTGATGAGCATACGTGAAATCTACATCGCTAGTCCATTTGACCTCATATCCTAACTCAGTGAGATTATTTGCAACATAATCGTTCTGTGAAGTATATCCCAAACTGCCTTCACCTAAAAGAAACTTCATCTCAATTGAGGGTTTTGTGTCATGGAGCTGATGTATCAGGTCTAGGATGTTTGGATTATTGATTCCATATATTTCAACATAGATACTATCAGTAGCGGAATTTAGGAAATGCCATAGCTCATCTGTACTTCCATCAGGTGATACGAAGGTTGTGACATTCATATTCTTCTCAAATGTCTGCCAAGTATGTGTCTGTGCGATTACTGCAGAGCTTGAAGGTGCAGATATACCAACAGGTGCAAAAACAACAGACATTGCAGGAAGAGCAATGAGAAACACAAGAACCATACCAAGAATAATGTGGCGGATTTTATTCATCTGTATTCTCCTCAGTTCCACATTCGAACTAACCAGCGAACGTACTGGGTAGACTTATACCTTACTCAATGGTACTAAATCCTAGGAGGCTCTTCGTTGAAATTGTTCTACAAGATTGCTCCTGAGAAATATAGAGAAGCTCTGGACAAAATAAAGAATGAATTTGGCATGCATGAAGAAGTGGATGAGGCAAAGACATTGCTCATGCTCAATACAGAGGATAAGATAGAGCTTATTTCAGGTATGTATGATCCTTACGAGGATGAGTATGCGACAATACGAGTCGTTTTAGTTGATGAATCTCTGAAAGAATTCTTTGATGTAGTACTAGGAGACCCCTATAAGATAAGATAAAATTAGTATCGACGACAGGGAGTACCTCATTAAATCACGAAGTAACTCCCATGTCGAGTCACCAACACCAAAATCTGGCATTGGTAGTCTAGGTTTATGGATTATTCTTCGATTGCGCCTTCAGGGCAGCTGTCTACACACGCATAGCATTCGGTGCATTCATCTGCACGGTCGACTTGATAGATGGCTTTGTCGTTTTCAATCACAAACAGTGTTGGGTCAACGGGACAGACATCAGCACAAGTTCCTTCTCCTGTACAAGCGTCAGTTATCTTCCAAATCATTCTGAATCACTTCTTTTTAAGACTCTAAATGGAGTCCTGCATTTGTGGTGCGGCTCATATTAGCATTTAAACTTCGGGGTTATCTACAAAAAAAGAAACGCTCATTCTCCTTCTTCAATCGCGCCTTCAGGACACGAATCGACGCATGCATAGCACTCTGTGCACTCATCTGCTCGATCAATCTGATACACAGCTTTTTCGTTCACAACATAAAGTGTTGGGTCAACGGGACAGACATCAGCACAAGTTCCGCAGGCGGTACAGTTGTCATTTACCTTCCAGATCATTGTAGGTCACTTCTTTTGTGGACATTTTAGGTGTCCTTCGAGTTTCTGCGCATACTCATCCCATTTAAACATCTTGCTAAAACCAAATCTTTGGTTACTTTATGAAATTCAAACTATAGTAGGAATCTTCAAAAGGTTCATACAAGGGCCATCAAAGAGCACAAACACGATTCCCCATGAATTTTACCTGAGGCGATTTATTTGACTGAAGCATCGACGAACAAGAAGACGGATAGCAAATTTGCTAGACGCCTTGGTCTAATCGGTGCGACAAATATCGGGCTTGGTGCCATGCTAGGTGGTGGAATTTATGTTATTTCGGGAACTGCAGCGGGATTTGTTGGGCCTGCATTAGTTCTTGCATACTTTGCAACAGGAGCCCTAACAATCTTTACAGCAGTAAATTATGCAGAACTGTCTGCGTCAATCCCGAAACAAGGTGGGGGATATACTTTTGCCGCTGAAACTTTTGGAGGATTTCCAGGTTTCTTGACAGGATGGTTTCTGTTTATTGGTAACATCGTAGCTTGTGGTCTATATGCGCTTGCTGTTGCACATACATTTGTTGCACTCATTCCTAGCTGGAGCATTTCAGATGTTGGTATAATCGCTATTATCATAATTTTGGTAACATTTGCAACAAATATCGTGAGCATCAAGGGAGTATCCAATATATTAAGCATACTAAACATCATTCAATCATTCGTACTCTTTTCGTTCATCTTCATTGGTTTATTATTCATACAACCTACAAACCTAGATCCATTCATTCCAGAATTTGTCGGAATACCACAATTCATGACAGCAGTGTCATTCATTTACATAAGCTTTGTCGGCTTTGAACTCATAACAACAGCTTCGGAAGAGATCAAAGAACCAGCGAAGAATATACCTCGAGCAATTGTATTGACCCTAGGAATTGCTACTGTGGTGTACATGGCTGCATCATTAATTCTAGTAGGTGTAACACCATACACGACAATTGCAGACTCTAATACACCCATTGCTGATGTCTATGGTATAATGCTTGGGGCACCAGCCCTCTACATAGGTCTGGCTGGAATGGCTGCATCAAATTACGCTGCACTCAATGCAACTTTTCTAGCTACAGCAAGAGTAGCTTACTCAATGGGGAGGGATAGGTACTTTCCTATCTTTTTAGACAGAGTCCACTCCAAGCTTAAGACCCCTATTCCTGCACTTGTTGTGACCTTTATTCTTGTTAGTTTCTTTGCTTTACCAGGGGATGTATCACTCGTAGCATCTTTAGCGGATTTCGGATATCTCGTAGGATTGGCAATAGTAAACGTTTCAGTGATAATGCTTCATAGAAAAGGACTGAGTGTTCCAGGAACATTTAAAGCTCCGTTATTTCCATTGATTCCAATACTAGGAGCGATTACCTGTATACTACTTATTCCAAGCTTACATTTTGAAACTCTAATACTGGGTGGTTTGCTAACCATATTCGGTCTTGTTGTATTTGGACTCTATGGTGGACAGAGGAATCGAACATATGTGAGAAGAATCAATGGGGAAGAATGATGTCAATCATCTACAGTGATGAATGACTCGAAATCATCAATTCCGGTAATTTCTGCAACACGTTCGATGAATTCTCTATAAACCTCAAGTGAATCAACAAGGACCCATGCTATGACATCAAATTTTCCATCGCGAACAGTATGCGCTTCAAGCACTTCCTTCTGTGCTCTCAACTCCTCCCTAATCTTCTTGGCCTGACCCTCCTTAGTCTTAACCGTGAAGAGCACTTTGATTGGCATTGTTCATCGTTACTTTCTGTAACAAAGGGACATATGTAATCTTCTGTTAGGTGTTAAAAAAGAAAATCTAGAGAGGATCTTTGGTATCAATCCATTCACGAAGAACCTTCGCGCTTGATTTAGTCATCCCCTCAACTTTCGATAGTTCCTCTACAGATGCAGATCTAACTTTATCATAACTTCCTAAGGTCTGAATCAATGCTGCTCTCCTTTTTGGTCCGATTCCTGGAGCTTCCTCGAGAAAAGATCCGCTGAATCGTTTTTCTCTCAGCTTATGATGATACTTCTGGGCAAATCGATGAGCTTCGTCCCGGACCCGTTGAATAAGTTTCAGACCATCGGAATTAAGGTCTAAGACAATCCCATCCATTCTATCCCTTGTATAAAGTATCTCATCTTGTTTTGCGATGCTAGCTACATGGAGATATTCTAAACCAAGTGCTTTCAAAGCTTTTAATGCAACATTAAGCTGGCCTTTCCCACCATCGACAATAATGAGGTCAGGTAATGCTTTTCCTTCTTCTAAACGTCCTTTATACCTCCTAGAAATGACTTCATACATCATCGCATAATCATCAGGTGTTTCCTTTGAACGAATACGAAACATACGGTATCTTTTGTTGTTTGGTTCTCCATTATTGAAAACTACACAAGATCCTGTGGGATCAGTTCCCTGAATATTTGCAATGTCGAACCCTTCGATATGAATGGGAGCTCGTGAGAGACTCAATGCGATCTTGAGTTCCTTCACACCTTCATCAACAATTTCTTCCTCACTATCTCCGAGAATCAGTATTTTCCGCAACTGGCGATAAGCATTCTTGTTTGCCATATCAACTAATTCTTTTTGTTTTCCGGACTCCGGTACAACAATATTAACAGAACTACCAGCTGTTTCTTCCAACCATATACTCAGTTGTTTCATATCAGGAATAGAACATGGGAGGAGTATTTCACTAGGAACCTTCGGTAACATAAAATAGAACTGCTCGATGAATGTTGTTAGGACATCAGCATCCGACGAATCCATATCCTCCTCAAAGTAGAAACTATCTTGCCCAATTAACCTCCCACCTCGAACTAACAACATCTCAATAAGAGCGGCATCTTCAGTTCGAGATATTCCTAAAACATCGCGACTAATTCCTCCAGTATCAACAATCTGCTGGCGTCGCATTACAATTTCAATATCTGTTAATCGATCTCTTAGCTCTGCCGCCTTTTCAAACTCCAGATTCTCTGAAGCAACACGCATCTGTTCTTCGATCATTTGAGTAAGCTGCTCAGAATTTCCATCGAGGTACAAACACATCTGCTCTACTAGACTCATGTATTCATCTCTCGAGATGTAATCTTGACAAGGTGCAGTACATCGATCTAGGTGATAATCCATGCAAGCCCGCTTTTGTTTAGTTGGGTCAGGACACATAGCTACAGGAATGAACTTACGTGCTGTATCAAGAAACTTCTCCAATCTCTTCGTACTTCGATATGGACCAAAATATCTGGCACCATCTTTCTCAACATCGCGAGTCACGATAAATGTCGGTTTTTCACATTCAAGATCAACTTTGATCCAAGCATGTCGTCTATCATCTTTCAGAGCGCGATTAAACTTTGGCTGATGCTTTTTGATTAATGTCGCTTCAAGAATCAGTGCTTCTCGCTCTGTGTTGGTGACCATTGTTTCGAGGTCTCTTACACGTTGCATCAATTCCCAGGTTCTTCTATCATAGTGGTTTCGTAAATAAGAACTGACGCGCTTACGTAGTTCCTTTGCCTTTCCAATGTATAGAATCTCACCCTTCTCATTCTTCCAGAGATACACTCCGGGTTGAAGAGGGAGGTCCTTTACTAACTTGGAGAGGTCTGACATTATTCTCAATAATCAATCCTTTGATTTCCTTTTCAGCCCTTCTCTATATATCTACAACTCTCGGAAAGATTGCGAATAGATTATTGTGAATTAGAGTTGGAAATTCAAGACGAGTTAAGTTTTTATTAATATCGCAAACGTTTGCGCTTATAGCAAGCGCTGAAAAGCTATGTTTCCACTGCATAGAGCGGTAGAAGGCAATGAATCTGACGCAGCTTGGTATTTGTAGATGGCCTGTGAAGACAGGCATCATCTTGGTAGTGTTAGGAGGAATCTTAGTGCCTTCTACCTTGTTCTTCATTTCAAGACCTTCCTCTCTTGCTAGCCAGTTCGCAACGGGGGTTTCTACAAACGAAGCCCCCTCTCTACAAAGGGATAGAGAATTGGTTGTGAGTGAAGAGAATATTGGTGATCAACAACTCTTCTGGGTTACATATCCCGAAGGGGCAGAACAGATACTTTCGACTCTACTCTCTGTTGGAACTCACTGCTACGTATACATGGCAAACACATCCATTGAGGCTCAAGGAGAATCTAATTCAATAACGAAGTGTGATGACCTAAGAGAGGTTTTTGACAGTGATATTTATCCAAAGGATGTTGAGCTTGCTGGCAATCCGGATGGAAATCTCGGGGATATTGATGGAGATCCCAAAGTCACCATATTTCTTGGACCATTTGTGGAACATCTCTATGCAGGAAGATATGACCTTATGAATGAGATAGCAAGTACTCACTCAAACTACAGAGAAATGTTCATGATTGATGCAACAAGGACAATCAATGATATGATCTGTCTCGCAATTCACGAGTTCAATCACCTAATCTGGTTTAATCATGAGATGGATGAGGCAGACTTTCTTGTCGAAGGTCTAGCAAACTTTGCAATCCAATATTGCGGATACTGGGGGGCGACTGCGGAAGCACAAGCCAGGAGATTCACAGAAAACCCACAGGATTCTCTACTATTCTTTAACCGGATTTCAGAAGATTATTACTGGGATGTAAGTTACGGACAATCATACCTATTCATGATCTACCTGTATGAACGATTCGGGATTGATTTCGTCAGAAGTCTTGTATCTATTCCTGAGGACGGTGCTATCGCTGTTGAAGTTGCACTATCCAATGGAGGATATGATTTGACCTTCAACGATGTCTATCTGGATTGGATAGTAGCTTGTACTTTAGACAATCCAGAAATCTACGAAGGTGTCTATGGTTTTTCTACTGTTAACTATACGATAGATTACAAATATTCAGTTGGTGCAGACTACCCAATTGAAAGATCAGATATCACATTCAACTATTATGGCATTCATGCAAGGAAATTGTACTCTCCTTTGGATAATATGACTCTGAAAATAGAGAATCCGATTTCGAATGCACTAGGAATCGCAATAGCTGTTCTTGATGATGAAGGATGGAGTATTACTCAGACTCTCCATACTGAACAATCTATGGAAGTTCTCGAGTACATCGAGGGCACCAACGTACGAGAGGTGTATTTGATAATGTCCTTGATGTCAGAAAACACACCTTCAGAATTTGGATACGTCTATAATCTAGACGAAATTTCCTCCGTAGACTTGGATTACAGTATTTCTGAAGGAGTGCAATCCCAATCTTCAGAATTACCCATCTTTATCCTCCCCATTTCAGGAGTATTAGTTGTTAGCATCATAGCTATTGTTGTTCTTCATAGACGAAGAGATACAGTCGTTCAGGTGATGTAGAGCTTATTCCCTTCCCAAATCCAAATCGAAACAACCAGTATATTAATATCGCAAACGTTTGCGCTTATAACAAACGTTTTTAAATATCGCAAATGTATGTTTCTAACGGTGAAACCATTTGACTATAAGGGATAAAGCTTCGAAGAAAGTTATTGCTGCAATAGTCATTCTTTTGGTCGCGGGGAGTATAGTGACTGCGAGTTGGCTGATATCAATAACAGAGAACAATTCAGAGATTGATTGTATGTTAATCGGGCCCTCTCGAATTGAAAGTGGCTACATTCAGGTTGAAGCTTTATTCAGTCCTTTTACAGACCAGCTTAAGCTGACTTACGTCGAGTGTGATCCGATGCCAAATAACCTTCAAGTAATCAATAATGTCACAGGAAATGACCCATATGAAGAATGGTTCAGCGCCTCATTATTGTATGATATATACGCGGAGTTCATCTCAGGGACAGGATACCAATTTGCGTTCCATTTCATAGATGAGTATGGTAAGAATAAGATAGTATACCTCTATGTTCCATTCTCTCCTGATTCCGAAACAAATACTCAACAGAACATTTCTGATGTGGTCATAAGTACTACTCAAAATTCAGAGGTTGTTGGAAATCAATTGCTCTTCTGGACTCCAACTCTAGAAGGATCAAATCAAGCGTTAGCCACACTACTTGCTGTAGGAAACTCATGCTATGTGTATATGGCTAACTCGTCAATCGACCTTCTAGGAGAGGAGAACTCTATCTCCAAATGCGAGGGATTGCGGAATGTATTTGATGAAACTATCTATCCGAAAGCAATAGAGCTTGCTGGTAATCCAGATGGAAATTTAGGCGATATTGATAATGACCCTAGAATCACACTGTTTCTTTTTCCTATGGTTCGAACCATGGGGCAAGCATACTTGGGTACTCACCAACCAAGAGATGAACTCCCCGGCCCCCTCTCAAACGAACGAGAGATGATATATATCGACTCTGAAAAGGATCTGAACGAAACCATTTGCATCACCATTCATGAATTCAACCACCTAATCTGGGACAATTACGAATTTGATGAGGCGGATTTCCTAACGGAAGGATTAGCAAACTATGCAATCGATTATACAGGATATTGGTGGTACATCACAGATGCAGTAACTCGGTCATTTACTAATTACCCGGAAGTGTCCCTATTATATTTCAACAGATTCTATAGTGACTATTGGGATGCTAGCTATGGACAGGGATACCTCTTCGTAACATATCTGGCAGAGAAATTTGGTGTGGAAACTGTGAGAAGCTTGGTTACAATGGAAGAAGATGCAGCTCTTGCAGTTGAGAAGGCTTTAAGCAACACGAACAATTCAATGTCATTCAATGATGTATACTTAGATTGGGTAACTGCATGTGTACTAGATAATCCATCTATTGAAGATGGTAAGTATGGTTTCCTTACTCAGGATTATGTCATTCAGAGGTATAGTAGACTCCTCGGCAACTGGCCTGTGGAGAGAAAGGATGTCAGACACAATCTCTATGGAATGAATGTTAAGAAGATATTCAACCCTCAATCCAATTTTACATTTGAAATTGAAAATCCATATCCATATGCGTTAGGAATTGTAATTGCAGTACTTGATGCAGATGGCTGGAGGGTGAATCAATTGATCAGATATTCTGTAGCAGGTTCATTCTCGGAATATGTTGAGGGCCATGAGATTGAAGAAGTAAACATAATCACCTGTGTAATGTCTGCAGACACTCCAACAGATTATCATGATGTTTTTGCATTAGATGAGATACCTCATGTGAATCTAGATTACTCAATAAGACAAGGAATTATCACAAACTATTCACAAATCCCCTTCTTTGCTCTCATCATTGGATTACCGACAGTAGTTGTCATTTCAGCTGTGATAATGGTCAAATATAGGAGAGTTAAATATGTGAAATCAACAAACCTGATGAGAAAGGGAGAATTATCCTATCCTAAAGGATTTGTTGCAAGAAATTAACCAAGGGAGGCACACCTATGACTAAATCGGAATTCAGAAATTTCATTGAAACATGGAAGGTGAGCCTTAGATTCGCTTACCGAAATTATGTTTCATTCTTCCTCGCAATTCTAGGTGTATTGGTAATCACAGCAGGATTGTTCTTCCTGATATTATTGATTTATTCGATTCCCACGATACTACAATCAGGTCCTTTAGATGACCTCTTCGATATTTTTGACCTTATTGGGAATGCCTTTGATGGTGCTGTCAATGTTGGTGGTATTGGTGTAGCCATCTTTTTGGCAGGCTCAATTCTTGCTCCATTTCTCATGGCATTTGGAGCTCTATATGGAATGGCTCAGGAAATTATTGAAAGCGGGGGCACAATGGCAGAAGGCGTTTTTGTGTGGTATAAACGCAAATCAGGCAGGTTAGTATTAGGCGGCCTTTTCCAGTTCATCGTTGTGATCCTACCACTCATTCTAACCTACATTGTTGGAACGATTCAATACCAAGGTAGAGAACCGACTAACCAAGAATGGACGATGTTCATCACATTTGCCTACCTGTGGATTGCCATAATAGCAGGAGTGTTTTCCATGGTTTTTCCTGCAATAGTAGATGGTTTAACAATCCATAAAGCTATCAAACGTTCAGCAAGTATGTCAATAAGATTCTTACCGACCGTCTTTTCGGTATGGATAGTTATTCTGGCCATGGGATCAATTCTAGTTGTTCCACTCGTCCTGCAAGAAATAGTTGGTTTGATAATAATCGCCGATGCATTTTTTGAATTATACACCATACTATCTTTGTCGGCATTGGTCTTTCTTGTTACACCAGTTGCGGTATTAGCCATCAGTAGAACGTACATAATTCTGTCCTCATTCTATGAGGATATTGAAGAGATGGAGGATGATTCAGCATGAACCCAAGTCGAACCACTTCGAAAACAATGAAGGATCTTGAGATTATAACAGATTTTGATACATTAAAGGCGCTCTTTTCTCAGAAAATAAGAGCGAAAATCGTTTTCGAGTATCTTGTAAATGAGGCAATGACAGTCAAACAGTTGGCAGATGAATTGAATAAGAATCCAGGAAACATTCTTCGTCATATTGACAAATTGAAAGAAGCAGGTCTTGTGCGTCAGGTGAGGACTGAGAGAACTAATACCGGCATTGTGCAACGATACTACAGAGCAACCGCAAAAGAGTACAAACTCGGACTCGCGGAAATGATGAAGGGAAAAGAACCTAGAAAATCACAAACTAAAAATCGTCTAGTTGACATGATACATGCCTTAGAAGCATACGGAGTGACAATTCCAGAAGAAAAGTTGGATACTGCTGTTAATCTCCTCAAGGATATGTTTGATGCAGAGAACAAGGTCAGACCAAACATTTCAATCACAGATCAGGAGTTCTGGAACAATCTTCAGAGGGAACAACAATCAGATGTATCTCTACTTATGAGAGACCTATTCCTCTCCGAGGATTCGGAATATCTTCAGAGAAGGAAAAAATGGAATGACTTCGTAAAATCGCATATGAATCTCAAATAACTGAACTACTCGATTGGTCCATACTTCACATTGGGTCCATAAAGTGTAGCTCTAAGATGGTTTCCTGTATACGATGATGCAATATCACACAGCTCTTCAGGGGTTCCCATACCTACCAGCATTCCGCCTTTGTCCCCACCCTCTGGACCAAGGTCGATGACATGGTCCGCAGTTTTGATTACCTCAAGATTATGCTCTATCATAATCACTGTATTTCCAGCATTGACAAGTCTGTTGATGACCTTAAGAAGAACATGAACATCATAGGCGGATAGTCCGGTCGTGGGTTCATCGAGGATATACATTGTGTTTCCAGTACCCTTTCGCGAGAGCTCAGAAGCGAGCTTCATCCTCTGCGCTTCCCCTCCACTGAGTTGGGTTGCAGGTTGCCCAAGTTGCAAATATCCAAGTCCCACATCGACCAAGGTCTGGAGCTTGTCCTTAATTTTCGGAATTTCTCCAAAGAAGTAAAGGGCTTCATCAATTGTCAGTGACAGGATTTCATTGATGTTCTTCCCCTTGAATTTCACCTCAAGGGTCTCTCTGTCGAATCGTTTACCTTTACAAACATCGCATTGGATATACACATCACTCATGAAGTGCATCTCAACCCTTATGACGCCACTACCTTCACACTTCTCGCAACGACCCTCTCGTGTGTTGAAACTAAAACGACCTAGAGTGTATCCTCGTGCCTTTGCATCAGGCATCTTAGCAAAGATTTCTCGTATGTATCCAAATGTCTTAGTATAGGTCGCAGGATTGGACCTTGGTGTTCTGCCAATCGGACTCTGGTCAACAAGAACCAACCGATCAATATTCTCAACTCCAATGAGTTCTTTGTATTTCCCAGGTTTCTTACTCGCACCATTTAGCTCTCTGGCCAGAGCATTGTATAGAGTTTCATTTAGTAGAGTACTCTTGCCACTACCTGACACTCCGGTCACACATATGAACTTTCCAAGCGGAAATTCAACATCAATACCTCTGAGATTGTGTTGCTCAGCACCTCTAAGGAAGATTGATTGCCCATTACCCGCTCGCCTCTCTTCAGGAACTGGAATCTGCTTCTCACCCGATAGATATTGAGCAGTGAGGGATTCCTCATTCAGGAGAACCTCATCAGGAGCGCCCTCAGATATGATTTCACCACCATGAACTCCAGCAAACGGACCTAGGTCAATAATATAATCAGCTGCCTCTATTGTATCCTTGTCATGTTCAATCACAACAACAGTATTCCCGAGACTCCTGAGGTTGTAGAAAGTTTCAATCAGTCGATGGATGTCTCTAGGATGTAACCCTATGCTGGGTTCATCCAAACAGTAGAGCACTCCGGTAAGAGCTGATCCTATCTGTGTAGCTAATCTGATTCGTTGAGACTCTCCTCCACTAAGAGTCATAGATAGTCTATCAAGGTTCAGATATTCAAGTCCCACTGACAGCAAGAAACGAAGCCTTGATAGTATCTCTTTTAGAACAAGTTCTGCAATCTTTTTCTCCCGATCACTCAGTTCGATGTTCTCAAAGAAATCGTATGCCGCCTGAATGGTCAATGAAGACACAGAATCGATGGATTTTCCACCTACAGTAACAGCAAGACTTTCTGGTTTCAACTTTCTCCCATTGCAACTTGCACAGACTGACTTAGCAGCAAATTTCTCACCAATCTGTTGAGCTCGATATTGATACCAGGGTTTTGTGCTACTATTTCCGTCCTCAAACACTTTCTCAAGATATGGAACAACCCCAGTCCATTTTCTTGTG